>JBIOYO010000491.1:0-3732 GCA_044870175.1 Nocardioidaceae bacterium
ACTTCCGGCTGCACGTCTCGGGGACGTTCGAGGCCACCACCACGACGGCCGTCAGGGCCTACCAGGACGACCTCGGCCTCGACCGGACCGGCGTGGTCACCCCGGCGCTCTGGCGGCGGCTCCAGGCTGGCCGGGCGGGCTGACCCCCTGCGCCCCCGGTGGTTGAGCCGCCGCACCCCCGGTGGTTGAGCCCTTCGACAGGCTCAGGAACCACCGCCGAACGAAGTGAGGCGTGTCGAAACCACCCCCCTGGCATGGTCCCCAGCCAAGGCCACCCGGTTTCGACACGGTCTCGCGGCAGGCCGCTCGACCGGCTCAACCACCGCCGCTGCGGGCGTGACGTCTAGGGCTCGAAGGCGGCCGGGAGGGTCCCCGACCACGCGGCGCGGAGCTCGGCCAGCGGCACGGTGAACAGGCCCTGGACGTCGAGGGCGGCGTCAGGCCCGGTGCCGTCGGTGACGCCGATCCGGGCGTGCGGGAAGCGGCGGGCGGTGCACATGTCGGTGAACCGCACCTCCTCCGAGCGCGGCACGGCGACCAGCACCCGGCCGGCGGACTCGCTGAACAGCGCCACGAACGGGTCGAGGTCGTCGGGCACCCAGACCCGCGCCCCCACCCCGCCGTACAGGCAGCTCTCAACCAGCGCCTGCGCCAGGCCGCCGTCGGACAGGTCGTGGGCGGCATCGACGAGGCCGTCCCGCGACGCGTTGACGACGATGTCGGCCAGCTCGCGCTCGGCGGCGAGGTCCACGCGGGGCGGCAGCCCGCCCAGGTGCCCATGCGCGACGTGGGCCCACTCCGAGCCGGACAGCTCCTCGCGCGTGGCGCCGAGCAGATAGACCTGCTGTCCCTCCGCGACGAACCCGGCCGGAGTCCGGCGTGCCACGTCGTCGATGACGCCCAGCACCGCGACCACGGGGGTGGGCAGGATCGCGGTGTCGCCGGTGGAGTTGTAGAGGCTCACGTTGCCGCCGGTGACCGGGACGCCGAGCTCCCGGCAGCCGTCCGCGAGCCCACGGACCGCCTCGGCGAGCTGCCACATCACGGCAGGGTCCTCCGGCGAGCCGAAGTTCAGGCAGTCGCTCACCGCGAGGGGCCGGGCTCCCGTGGTCGCGACGTTGCGGTACGCCTCGGCGAGGGCCAGCTGCGAGCCGGCGTACGGGTCGAGCCGGGCGAACCGGCCGTTGCAGTCGGTGGAGAGGGCGACGCCGAGACCGGTCTCCTCGTCGACGCGGACCATGCCGGCGTCCTGCTGCTGGGCCAGCACGGTGTTGCCGCGGACGTACCGGTCGTACTGATCGGTGACCCAGGACCGGTCGCACAGGTTCGGGCTAGCGGCCAGGCGGAGGAGGGTCGCTCGCAGCTCGGCGCCACCCTCGGGTCGGGGCAGCCGCTCGGCACGGTCCGCCTGCAGGGCGTCCTGGGCCTCCGGGCGGGCGTAGGGGCGGGAGTACACCGGGCCCTCGTGCGCGACCGTCCGCGGCGGCACGTCGACGACCACCTCGCCGTGCCACTCCACGACCAGCCGGCCACCCCGGTCACGCTCCTCCGCGGACGGCTCGGTGACCTCGCCGACAACGGTGGCCTCGACGTCCCACTTCGCGCACACCTCCAGGAAGCGGTCGACGCTGGCCGGCGTGACCACCGCCATCATCCGCTCCTGCGACTCGCTCATCAGGATCTCCTCCGGCGCGAGCGAGGAGTCGCGCAGGGGGACGCGGTCGAGCCAGACCCGCATCCCGCCGTCGCCGGCCGAGGCCAGCTCCGAGGTGGCGCAGGAGAGCCCGGCGCCGCCGAGGTCCTGGATGCCCTCGACCAGTCCCTCGGCGAAGAGCTCCAGGGTGCACTCGATGAGCAGCTTCTCCATGAAGGGGTCGCCCACCTGCACGCTGGGCCGCTTGGCGGGGCCCCCGGTCCGGTCGCCGGAAGCGTCGTCGAAGGTCTCCGAGGCGAGCACCGACACCCCGCCGATGCCGTCGCCGCCGGTGCGCGCGCCGTACAGCACGACCAGGTTGCCCGCTCCGCTGGCCCTGGCCAGGTGCAGCTGCTCGTGGCGCATCACCCCGACGCAGAGGGCGTTGACCAGGGGGTTGCCGGCGTACGTCGGGTCGAAGACCACCTCGCCGCCGATGTTCGGCAACCCGAGGCAGTTGCCGTAGCCGCCCACCCCGGCCACCACGCCGGGCAGCACCCGGTGGGTGTCCTCGGCGTCGAGTGGGCCGAACCGCAGCGGGTCCATCACCGCGACCGGCCGGGCGCCCATCGCCAGGATGTCGCGCACGATGCCGCCGACGCCGGTCGCGGCACCCTGGTAGGGCTCGACGTACGACGGGTGGTTGTGCGACTCGATCTTGAACGTCACCGCGTAGCCGTCGCCGATGTCCACCACGCCGGCGTTCTCGCCGATCCCGACCATGAGGTGTGCCCGCATCTCGTCGGTGATGTCGTCGCCGAAGCGGCGCAGGTGCACCTTGGAGGACTTGTAGGAGCAGTGCTCGCTCCACATCACCGAGTACATCGCCAGCTCGGAGCTGGTGGGGCGGCGGCCGAGGATGTCGCGGACGCTGGCGTACTCGTCCGGCTTGAGGCCGAGGTCCGCCCAGGGCTGCTCGTGGTCCGGGGTCTTCTCGGCGTGCTCGACGGTGTCGAGGAGGCGCAGGTCGGTGACCGGCTCGCTCACAGGCTCACTCACAGGCCTTCGCATCGCTGGGCGGGACGCCGACGAATCTACCGGTGACCCCCGCGGCCGACGTACGGTGCCTCGATGACCACGACCCGCCGGACCTTCCTCACCGCAGGCACCGCCGGGGGCGCGATGACGCTCACCGGCGCCCTCACCGGTCTCGCCGCCTCCCCGGCGGAGGCGGCACCCACCGTCGGGCGCACGCTCGCCCGCGGGCTCCGGGTGCCGTGGGGCCTCGCCTTCCTCCCCAGCGGCGACGCGCTGGTCGGCGAGCGGATCAGCGGCCGCGTCCACCGGGTGTCCCGGCACGGCGGCCGGCGCCTGGTCGGCCGGGTGCCGGGCGTGGACCCAGCGGCCGGGGAGGGCGGACTGCTCGGGCTGGCCGTGGCGGCGACGTTCGCCCACGACCGCTGGCTGTACGCCTACCTCACGACCGGCTCGGACAACAGGGTCGTGCGGATGCGGTACTCCGGTGGCCGGCTCGGGCCGCCACGGGTGCTGCTGAGCGGCATCCCCAGGGCGCAGAACCACAACGGCGGCCGGCTGCGGTTCGGCCCCCGAGGCCGGCTCTACGTGAGCACCGGCGACGCCGGGCGCCGCGACGAGGCGCAGGACCGCGGCTCGCTGGCCGGGAAGATCCTGCGGATCAACCCCGACGGGTCGGTGCCGGCGGGCAACCCGTTCGGCAGCCCGGTGTGGTCCTACGGCCACCGCAACGTCGAGGGCCTAGCGTTCGACGCCAGCGGCCGGCTCTGGGCGAGCGAGCTCGGCGAGAACATCCGCGACGAGATGAACCGCATCCACCGCGGCGGCAACTACGGCTGGCCCACGGTGGAGGGCGGCGACGGGCCCGGCCCCTTCCGCGACCCGTTCGTCACCTGGGCGACCTCGCGCTGCTCCCCGAGCGGCATCGCCGCGTCACACGGATACGCGTACGTCGGGGCGCTGCGCGGCGAGGCGCTGTGGCGGGTCAAGCTCAACGCCCCGCGCGCCCGTCACAAGGTCCGGTACCTGCACGAGCGCCTCGGCCGGATCCGCACGGTCGAGCG
>JBIOYO010000492.1:0-3039 GCA_044870175.1 Nocardioidaceae bacterium
CTGACCCGCACCGAGTTCGACCTGCTCGCCGCCCTCGCCGAGCGTCCACGGATGGCCTTCTCCCGCCGCCAGCTCATCGACCGTGTCTGGGGCGAGACCTGGGTGGGCGACGAGCACCTCGTCGACGTGCACGTCGGCCACCTGCGACGGAAGCTCGGCGACGACGCCACCCAGGGCAGGTATGTGCGCACCGTCCGCGGCATCGGCTACCGGATGGGCACCGGCGAGTGAACGGCGACGCACGCCATCAACCCGCCGAGGCGGGGGCGCAGCCGCGCGGCGGCGGGTTCGCGAGGCGGCTGCTGCTGGCGCAGGCGCTGGTGCTGGTCGCCGGCGCGTTGACGACCTGGTTGGTCGCCTCCGCCGTCGGGCCGAGCATCTTCCACGACCACCTCGCCCAGGCCGGGGTTCCGCACACCGCGACCGAGACCCGTCACATCGAGGAGGCGTTCGCCTCGGCCCTGTTGATCTCACTCGGCGTCGCCCTGCTCGCGGCACTGGTCGCCGCGCTCGCCGTGTCGTGGTACTTCAGCCGTCGCGTGCAACGCTCCCTGGGACAGGTGACGGACGCCGCCGCACAGATCGCCGCAGGTCGTTACACGGCACGGGTCGCCGCCCCCGGCCTGGGCGCGGAGTTCGCAACCCTGGCGGACAGCTACAACGCCCTGGCGCAGAAGCTGGAGTCCACCGAGGCGACCCGCCGGCGGATGCTCGCTGACCTCGCACACGAGATGCGCACTCCCTTGGCCACGGTCGACGCACACCTGGAGGCAGTCGAGGACGGCGTCCGCGACCTCGACAGCGAGACGCTGTCGGTGCTGCGGGAGTCCACGCGACGGCTCCGCAGACTCGCCGAGGACATCGGGGCGGTCTCTCGTGCCGAAGAGGGCGACCTCAACCTCCAGCCACTGCCCGTCGATGCCGCGTCTCTGGCGACCACGGCCGCGGCCGCCGCCGCGGACCGGTACGCCGCCAAGGGCGTCACCCTCCTCAGTGACGTGCGGGAGGCCGGCCACCTCACCGTGGACTCCGAACGAATCGGCCAGGTCCTCGGCAACCTTCTCGACAACGCGCTGCGCCACACTCCCAGCGGTGGGCAGGTGACCTTGGCGGGCCGGCGGGTCGACCACTGGGTGGAGTACACCGTCGCGGACACCGGAGTTGGGATCGCGCCCGAGCACCTCACTCACCTGTTCGACCGGTTCTACCGGATCGACACCGCCCGTGACCGGAACCACGGCGGCTCCGGCATCGGGCTGGCCATCGCCAAGGCCCTCGCCGAGGCCCACGGCGGCGGCATCTCCGCCACCAGCCCCGGCCCGGGTCGCGGGGCGACCTTCACCCTGCGCCTGCCCGGCTGACCCCGACGGCCAAGCCCTACACAGCCCAGGCTGCGGTCCTTCTTCGAACCCGGTCGAGGTGCGCACCGTCGACGTACGCAGCCCGGAGGGGGAGCGTTCCTCCTCGACGACGGCACCGTCTCCGAGGAGTACGGCACCCTGGGCAAGGGCATGCACGCCGGCCTTCCCGGACACAGTTCCGTGCTATCGACGAATCCGGTCAGCAGCGCTGTACGGCGAGTACCCCGTCGATGTGGCTCAGCCCGAACGACCTGCTCGAGGAGCTCCGCAGCCGGCTCGAACCTGACCCGGACACGCGGTACAGGCGGTGACATGAAGGTTCGATGAAGGACCTCACCGCAGCCTCGCATCTATACCCGGCAGGGGTATCATCGAACCAAGACATACCCCCGCCGGGTAGTCCCTTTGAAGGGAGGTCCGATGAGCGTCGAACCCGGGTACATCACCGAGAAGCCAGCGGTGCTGGCCAGGCTGCGACGAATCGAGGGCCAGGTCCGCGGCCTGCAGCGGCTGGTGGACGAGGAGCGGTACTGCATCGACATCCTCACCCAGGTCTCGGCAGCCACCAAGGCCCTCGAGGGCGTCGCGCTGCTGCTCCTCGACGAGCACCTCCAGCACTGCATCACCCACGCCAGCGACCCCGCGGAGGCCCAGGAGAAGCTCGCCGAGGCCTCCGACGCGATCCGAAGACTCGTCCGCTCATGACACCTCCCATCCACGAAGGAGCATCCATGTCCAGCGCAGACACCGGCCGCAACCTCGAGCTGCTCGACGCCAGCTCCACAGCCGGCGGCTGCGGATGCGGAGGCTGCGGATGCGGCTCCACGGCTGACACCGATCCCGCAAGCACTGCATCGACTGCAACGAAGGAGATCACCATGACCAGCCAGACCTACGCCGTCACCGGCATGACCTGCGGGCATTGCGCCAGCGCCGTCACCAGCGAGCTCACCTCCCTCGACGGCGTGAGCGACGTCCAGGTCGCCCTTGCCGCCGGCGGTACCTCCACGGTGACGGTCACCAGCGACCAGCCGCTGGAGGACGCCCAGGTCGCCGCTGCGCTCGACGAGGCCGGCGACTACCAGCTGGCCTGACCCGACACAGCACATCGGACCCTCACGACCCCCAGCCGGTCGCACTTGCCGGGCAAGGAGCCACCGAACCATGACCGAGGACATCGCCACCACCAGCCGCAAGGGCGGGCCGAGCCAGCCGCACGAGATCGAGCTGAACATCGGGGGGATGACCTGCGCGTCGTGCGCCAACCGGATCGAGCGCAAGCTGAACAAGGTCGACGGCGTCACCGCGGCGGTCAACTATGCCACCGAGAAGGCCAAGGTCAGCTACACCGGTGACGTCACCGCCGAGGACCTGGTCGCGGTCGTCGAGGCCACCGGGTACACCGCCACCGTCCCGAAGCCGCCCGCGCACGACGGCGCCGCGCCCCGGGGCTCGAAGGACGACGAGCGCGACGAGGAGGCCGCCAGCTGGTGGCAGCGGCTGGTCGTCTCCGCGGTGCTGACCCTTCCGGTGCTGCTGCTCGCAATGGTCCCGGCGTTGCAGTTCGACAACTGGCAGTGGATCTCCCTGACCCTGGCCTCACCGGTCGTGGTGTGGGGCGCCTACCCGTTCCACAAGGCCGCGGTGATCAACGCCCGGCACGGCGCCGCCACCATGG
>JBIOYO010000493.1:0-2319 GCA_044870175.1 Nocardioidaceae bacterium
GACAGAGGAGAGTGAGCCCGCGGTGTACGCGATCGTGCGCAACGGCGGCCGGCAGCAGAAGGTCGCGGTCGGCGACGTGATCGAGATCGACAAGATGTCCGGCGCGGTCGGCGACTCGGTCTCGCTGCCGGTCGTACTGCTGGTGGACGGCGCCGACGTCACCGCCGACGCCGAGGCCCTGGCCGGCGCCTCGGTGACCGCCGAGGTGCTCGGCGCCACGAAGGGCCCCAAGATCACGATCATGAAGTTCAAGAACAAGACCGGCTACCGCAAACGGCAGGGCCACCGGCAGCACTACACGCAGGTGAAGGTCACCGGCATCTCCGCAAGCTGAGCGGCACCTGACCAGAGGGGACGAACGACATGGCACACAAGAAGGGCGCGGCGTCCACGAAGAACGGCCGCGACTCCAACGCGCAGCGGCTGGGTGTGAAGCGCTACGGCGGCCAGCGGGTCAACGCCGGTGAGATCCTGGTCCGGCAGCGGGGCACCCACTTCCATCCCGGCTCCGGCGTCGGCAGGGGCGGTGACGACACGTTGTTCGCGTTGGTCGGCGGGGCCGTCGAGTTCGGCACCAAGCGCGGCCGGCGCGTGGTCAACGTCGTCCCGGCTGAGTGAGCCAGCCGGTCCAGCACCTTCCACGAGGGGCGTCCCGCTGCTGAGCCGGCGGGCCGCCCCTCGCGCGTTCTGCGGTTGACCAGCCGGCGCTGACCAGCCGACCGGCGGAGAGGAGCAGTGCCGTGGCGGTGCCGACGTTCGTCGACCGCGTGGAGCTGCACGTCGCCGCCGGCCGCGGTGGCAACGGGGTGGCCAGCGTGCACCGCGAGAAGTTCAAGCCGCTCGGCGGGCCCGACGGCGGCAACGGCGGCTCCGGAGGCAGCGTCGTGCTGCGGGTCGACCCAGACGTGACGACGCTGCTGGACTACCACCACACCCCGCACCGCCGGGCCGCGCGGGGCGGCCAGGGCGGCGGGGGACACCGCAACGGGCCACGCGGGGAGGACCTCCTCCTGCCGGTGCCCGACGGGACGGTGGTCACCGACCGGCACGGCACGGTGCTGGCCGACCTCGTCGGCGCCGGCACCGAGCTGGTGGTCGCGCGTGGGGGCAAGGGCGGCCTGGGGAACGCCGCTCTGGCCAGCGCCCGGCGCAAGGCTCCTGGCTTCGCCCTCCTCGGCGAGCCAGGTGAGGAGCGGACGGTCCGGCTGGAGCTCAAGGTGGTCGCCGACGTCGGGCTGGTCGGTTTCCCCAGCGCCGGCAAGTCCAGCCTGGTCGCCGCCATGAGCCGGGCCCGCCCCAAGATCGCCGACTACCCGTTCACCACGCTCGTGCCCAACCTGGGAGTGGTGACCGCGGGGGAGGTCACCTTCACCCTCGCGGACGTCCCCGGGCTGGTCGAGGGCGCCTCGGACGGCCGCGGGCTCGGCCACGAGTTCCTGCGGCACGTGGAGAGGTGCGCCGCTCTCGTGCACGTCGTGGACCTGGCCACGATGGAGCCCGGCCGGGACCCGGTGGGGGACCTCGACGTGGTCGAGCGCGAGCTGGCGTCGTACGGCGGGCTGGAGGACCGTCCCCGGATGGTTGCCCTGAACAAGGTCGACGTGCCCGACGGGCGGGTGCTCGCGGACCTGGTCACAGGCGACCTGCGCGCCCGCGGACTGCCGGTCTTCGCGGTGTCCGCGGCGACCCATGAGGGCCTGCGCGACCTGTCGTTCGCCATGGCCGGGGTGGTCGCGGCGGCCCGATCCACCCGACCCGCGCCGCCGCCCACGCGGATCGTCATCCGGCCGCCCGGTGCCTCGGGTGGTCCGGAGTTCACCCTCACCCGGACGGCCGAGGGCTGGCGGGTCCGCGGGGACAAGCCGGAGCGGTGGGTGCGGCAGACCGACTTCGCCAACGACGAGGCGGTCGGCTTCCTCGCCGACCGGCTCAACCGGCTGGGCGTGGAGGACCGGCTGCGCGAGGCGGGCGCGGTCGAGGGCGACGCCGTCCTCATCGGTGCTCCCGACGACGCGGTCGTCTTCGACTTCCGGCCGACCGTCGACGCCGGCGCCGCAGTCCTCGGCTCGGGGCTCGGCGCGGGCCTCGGCTCGGGACTCGGAGTGGTGCCAGGGTCGGGGCTCGGTCCTGGGCGGGGCGCCCGGCGCGGCGAGGACGCTCGCTTCGACGAGAAGCGGCCGGCCGCCCGCCGCAGGCAGGCGATCGACGAGGCGTACCCCGACCGCGCCCCGCACGAGGCCCGGGCCGACGTGGCCCACCGGCTGGCGGCGGGCGGCGACGACCCGGACGCGGACCGATGACGCACCGGCCGCGGGTCGC
>JBIOYO010000494.1:0-3623 GCA_044870175.1 Nocardioidaceae bacterium
TGGGCGTCCCTGCGCCGGTCCAGGCTCGGCGTCGCCGGGGTCCGCGGGGAGTCGATGCTGGTGGACCTTCGTGACCGGATCAGCAAGCAGGGCCGGCTGCCGACCCTGCCGCAGGACTGGTACGCCGAGGCGGTGCTGCGGTCTGCCGGCGGCTCCTCGTTCGCCGGGGACTTCATGGTCGCCGGGCTGTCGCCGGGAAGCACCGTCCTGGACGTCGCGGTCGTGGACGTGTCCGGCAAGGGGGTCCAGGCCGGCACCCGGTCGCTGCAGCTGTCCGGCGCCTTCGGCGGGCTTCTCGGCGCCCTGCCCCCGGCCCGGTTCCTGCCCGCAGCCAACGAGTACCTCCTGGAGCAGGACTGGAGCGAGGGGTTCGCCACAGCGGTGCACCTGAGCCTCGACCTGGGCACCGGCGCGTTCGAGCTGCGGTCCGCGGGCCATCCTCCGGCAGTGCAGCTGCACGCGGGCTCCGGACGGTGGGCGGTGCACGAGGCCGAGGGCCCGGTGCTGGGCCTGATCCCCGGCGCGGCGTTCGAGGTCACCCGCGGCCGCCTGCTCCGTGGCGACGCCCTGCTGCTCTACACCGACGGCCTCGTCGAGACGCCGTACCGCGACATCGGCCTGGGTATCGACAAGCTCACCGGGCTGGGGGAGAAGCTGTTCCGAAGCGGCTTCGAGCGGGGCGCCACCCGGCTGGTCGACCGGCTGGAGTCCTTCAACGACGACCGTGCGCTGCTGCTCCTGCACCGGCGGTGACGCGTCCCGGTCCTGATTCGCGACGTATGGCACCATGGTCCGCGCGCCGCGGGTCGAGCAACCGTGGAGTGCGCGGATGTAGCTCAATGGTAGAGCCCCAGTCTACCAAACTGGCTACGCGGGTTCGATTCCCGTCATCCGCTCTCACCCCTGCCGGACCCCCGGGTCCGGCCGTGGTCATCGGCTCGGCGGTGCGGTCGGTGCCGCTGCCGCGGTCCGGGCGGCCTCATTGGTCCAAACTGGCTACGCGGGTTCGATTCCCGTCATCCGCTCTCACGGCTGTCGGCCATGGCCACTAGACTCCGGGAGGTTCGGCACCGGGGCGTAGCGTAGTGGCTAGCGCGCCTGCTTTGGGAGCAGGAGATCGCAGGTTCGAGTCCTGTCGCCCCGACCCCGTCCATGAGCTCGAGCCCACCGCCGACGAGGGAGACACACCAGTGAAGAGCGCCGTCGAGACCCTGGGCCCCACCAGGGCCAAGCTCACCGTCGAGGTGCCCTTCGACGAGCTCAGGCCGAGCCTCGACGCGGCGTACAAGAAGATCGCCCAGCAGATCACGGTGCCCGGCTTCCGCCGGGGAAAGGTCCCTCCGCCGGTCATCGACCGGCAGGTGGGCCGCGCCGCGGTGCTCGACCAGGCGCTCAACGACGCGCTGCCCCAGCTCTATCTGGAGGCGCTGCAGGTCAACAACCTCAACCCGCTGGCCCAGCCGGAGATCGACATCACCCGGTTCGAGGACCACGACGCGCTGGAGTTCACCGCGGAGGTGGACGTCCGCCCCGAGCTGGACCTCCCGGCGTACGACGGGCTCACCGTCACGGTCGACGACGCGCTCGTCAGCGATGAGGACATAGAGGAGGAGCTCACGAGTCTCCGCGAGCGGTTCGCCACCCTTGTCGACGTGGACCGGCCGGCCGCAGCCGACGACTTCGTGGTGATGGACCTCCGGGCCAGCCGGGACGGCGCGCCCGTCGAAGGAGCCGAGGTCAGCCAGATGAGCTACCAGGTCGGCAGCGGCGGGATGATCCAAGGGCTCGACGAGACCCTGACCGGGATGTCGGCCGGCGAGGAGCGCACGTTCGCCTCCAAGCTGGTCGGCGGCGACGCCGAGGGCCAAGACGTCGAGGTCTCCGTCACCGTGTCGGCAGTGAAGCGGCAGAAGCTGCCCGATCTCGACGACGAGTTCGCCCAGGAGGCCTCGGAGTTCGACAGCGTCGAGGAGCTCACCGACGACACCCGTGCGCGGCTGGAGCGCAGCCAGCGCCTGGGGCAGGCCGCGGACGCCCGTGACGCGGTCATCGAGAAGCTGCTCGACCTGGTCGAGGTCCCGCTCCCCGAAGGTGTCGTCGCCGCCGAGGTCGACGCCCGCCGCGACGCTCTGCAACGTCAGCTGGCTGCCGCCGGGCTGACCCTCGAGGGCTACCTGGACAGCCAGGAGCAGACCGTCGAGGAGTTCGAGGCGGACCTGGAGAAGTCGGTGCGCGACGCGGTGGCCACCCAGTTCGTGCTCGACGCGATCGCGGAGAAGGAGGAGATTGGCGTCGACCAGGGCGAGCTCACCGAGCACATGCTCCGCCGGGCACAGCAGTCCGGAGAGAACCCCAACGACTACGTCAAGCACATGGTGGAGCACAACCACGTGCCCGAGCTGGTCACCGAGGTGGTCCGAGCGAAGGCGCTGAGGTCGGTGGTGGACTCGGCCACGGTCATCGACGCGTCCGGGGCCGTTGTGGATCTCGCGAGCCTGCGCGGCGACGGCACGGTGGGGAAGGCCGAGGACCAGGTCGGGGACGAGTCCAAGGACCAGGTCGGGGACGTGCCCGAGAACCAGCCCGGGGACCAGCAATCGGACCCGGCGGGGGACCCGGCCCCCGAGCCGGCCGATGCCCAGGCCGGCGAGACGGCGGAGCTCTCGAAGGAGTGACCCGGCTCGAGCGGTCGGTTCCCGCCCCGGCGCCTGGGCCCGGGGTGCTCGACGCGGCCGCGCTCGGCATCGCGTACGCCGACCGGCTGCTGCTGCGGACGGTACGCGACACCCACCGGGCGTGGGCGAGGCGCTCGTTCCGGCTCGTTCCCGGCCGGAGCCGACCCCTGGTCGGTCTTCCCGAGCAGGTGCACGCCGGGGTCTCGGCCGGGGTGTACGCCGGCATCGCGGTCACGCTCATGGCGGCGCGGGCCGGACTGGACCACGCCGCCCGGCGCCGCCTCGGCCCACGCCTGGACGACACCGCGCGTGGCCGCTGGGTGAGAGCGGTCGCCAACGGCCTGACCGGGGACCGGATGCCGCAGGAGCATCCCGCGCTGGCCATCGGCATGGCGCCGCGAGTCGCCGGCCGCGACGTCGCGGTGACGCCGGACGCGCTCGCCGCGGGGTTCCCCGGCGCCACCGGACGCGTCGTGGTCCTCGTGCACGGGCTGACCGAGGACGAGGGGGTCTGGCTGCGCCGCCCCGCGCACCGCTCGGACACCTACGCCGACCGGCTCGCCGGTGCCGGCTGGACGCCGGTCCTGCTGCGCTACAACTCCGGGCTGCCCGTGGCGGAGAACGGAGTCGGGCTCGCCTCCCTTCTCCAGCGGCTGGTCGACGCGTGGCCCGCGCCGCTCGAGCGGCTCGCCCTGGTCGGGCACTCGATGGGTGGACTGGTCGGCGTCGCCGCCTGCGGGGTTCGCAGCGACGCGCCCGCGCCGTGGCTGTACCGGCTGTCGGACCTGGTCACCCTGGGCACCCCTCACCTGGGCGCTGCGATGGCGCGCGCGGCGACGCACGGAAGCCGCCTGCTGGCCCGGCTGCCGGAGGCCGCTGCGCTCGGACGGGTGCTGGACCACCGGTCCCGCGGCATCGTCGATCTTGAGCGCGGGCTGCCCCACGTCG
>JBIOYO010000495.1:0-3702 GCA_044870175.1 Nocardioidaceae bacterium
CGGGGGAGGGGATCTCGGTGTCGACCTTGTCGGTGGAGACCTCGAGCAGGGGCTCGTCGACCTCGACGGTGTCGCCGACGGACTTCAGCCAGCGGGTGACGGTGCCCTCGGTGACGGACTCGCCGAGGGCCGGAAGGGTGACTGGGGTCGCCATGCGCTCGTTTCGCTCCTTCGTGGCTGGGCTGCGCCCGGCCGGGCACAGCGGTGAGTCTATGAGTGCGCGTGCAGAGGAGTACCCGCCAAGGCGAGGTGCGCCTCGCCGAGCGCCTCGTTCTGCGTCGGGTGCGCGTGGAAGAGCGGTGTCACGTCCTCCGGGTGCGCCTCCCAGCCGTAGACCAGCTGCGCCTCTCCGGCCAGCTCGCTGACCCTCGCGCCGACCAGGTGGAGACCGACGACGGGCCCGTCGACCCGGCGGACCAGCTTGACCAGGCCCTGGGTCCTCAGGATCTGGCTCTTGCCGTTGCCGGACAGGTCGTAGGTGACGCTGCGCACCTGGTCGTCGCCGTACTGCTCCCTGGCCTGGGCCTCGGTGAGCCCCACGGACGCGACCTCGGGGTCGCAGTAGGTGACCCGCGGCACCGTGAGGTCGTCGACCGGCCGGGGCTCCAGGCCGGCGAGGTCCTCTGCCACGAAGACGCCGTGCGCGAAGCCGCGGTGCGCCAGCTGCAGGCCGCGCACGACGTCGCCGACCGCGCGCACGCCGGGCACGCTGCTCCGCAGGCGCTCGTCGGTGACCACGAACCCGGCGTCGAGCTCGACGCCCTGCTCCTCGAAGCCCAGCCCCGCGGTCGACGGGCCACGGCCCACTGCCACGAGAAGCAGCTCGGCCTCGAGCGTGTGCCCGCCGGCACGGACGGCGACCCCGTCCGCGGTGTGCGTCAGCGACTCGTAGCGCGTGCCGGTGAGCGAGCGGATGCCGCGGCGCCGGAACGCCCGCTCCACCTGCCGCGAGACCGCCTCGTCCTCCGTGGGGAGCAGGCGCGGCAGCGCCTCGACCACGGTCACCTCCGCTCCGAAGGACCGCCACACGCTGGCGAACTCACAGCCGATCACGCCGCCGCCCAGCACCAGCGCCGACGCCGGCACGCGGTCCAGGGCGAGCGCGTGGTCGGACGTGAGCACCCGGTGGCCGTCGACATCCAGGCCGCGGAGCGACCGCGGGTGCGACCCGGAGGCCAGCACCACGGTGCGGCCGGTCAGGCGCCGGTCGCCGACCTGGACGCAGTCGGCGGCGGCCAACCGGCCCTCGCCCTCGACGACCTCGATGCCGCGACCCCGGACCAGGCCGGTGAGCCCCTGGTAGAGCCGGTCGACGACGCCGTCTCGATACTTGCCGACCCCGGCCATGTCGATGCTCTCCAGGGTCGCGTTGACGCCGAACTGCTCGGAGTCGCGCACCGCGTCCGCGACCTCGGCGGCGTGCAGCAGCGCCTTGGTCGGGATGCACCCGAGGTGCAGGCAGGTCCCGCCGAGGCGGCCCTTCTCCACCAGCGCCACCCGCATCTGGAGCTGGGCGGCTCGCAGCGCGCAGGCGTACCCCCCGCTGCCCCCGCCCAGCACCACGACGTCGTAGCCGTCGCCGCCCGCAGGCTCCGCCACGTGCACCTCCGTTGGTCTGCCGCCATCCTTTCCGTCACCGCGACACAAGTCCACCCCCGGGGGGCCGAGCGGGGCCACCGGGTCCGGCGCATGCGTCACACTGTGCGCATGGGGTTCCTGGACCGGCTGCGCGGACGCTCGAGCTCCAGGCTGCCCAAGGCGAGGGGTCGCGGGCCCACGACCGTCCGGCCGTCCGACCGCGCCGACGAGCGGCACCTCGCGGAGTTCGCCGCCAGTCGCCGCGGCGTCGAGGGGTTCGTCGAACCACGCACGGCAGTGACCGACGTGACGCTGATGCTGGTGGCCCACGACGGGGAGTGGACCCGCCGCCGGGTGCCGTCGGTGGAGTGGGCGCACACGTTCGCGAACCGGCACGGCATCCCGTCGTACGACGCCGGGGTCGTCGGCTACCCGGGGCGCTACCGCGAGTACAACCGTCGCCGCAAGGACGGGACCGGCTGAGGCGAGGCGGGTCCGCAGGGTTGTGGCCGATGCCTGCACAGCGCCGGCGTTGTGGCCGACGACTGCGACGACACGCCGGGGCGAGCTGCATCCCGCGGCCACCTCCTCGGCTGAGGCGAGGCAGGGTGCTGCCGCTCAGGACGCGAGGTCGCGGGCCAGCTCGACGAGGGTGGCGACCATCGCCCCGGTCCCGCCGGGCGTCGTGTAGCCCCGGGCGGTCTTGTCGTTGAAGGCCGGTCCGGCGATGTCCAGGTGGGCCCAGCGCCGGTCGCCCACGAACTCGGCGAGGAACGCGGCGGCGTACGACGCCCCTCCCCAGCGGTCCAGGTTGTGCTGGGCGAGGTCGGCGACCTTGCTGTTGTTGCGCACCTTCTCCGGCATCTCCTCGGGGATCGGCATGGGCCACAGGGCCTCGCCGGCGCGGGCGGCGGCCCTCTGCAGCGAGGAGACCAGCGCCTCGTCGTTGCCGAACAGCCCGGTCACGCGCTCGCCCAGCGCGACCACGCAGGCACCGGTCAGGGTCGCGACGTCGACGATGACGTCCGGCTCGGCCTCGACCGCCTGCACCAGCGCGTCGGCGAGGACCAGCCGGCCCTCGGCGTCGGTGTTGAGCACCTCCACGGTCCGGCCGCCGTACATCCTCAGCACGTCGCCGGGCCGCGTCGCCGCTCCGGAGATCATGTTCTCGGCCAGCGGCGCCAGCGCCGTGACCCGGAGCGGCAGCCCGAGCCGGGCGATGGCGAAGGTCGTGTTGACCACGGCCGCGGCGCCGGCCATGTCCAGCTTCATGGTCGTCATCGACGCCCCCGGCTTGATGGACAGGCCCCCGGAGTCGTAGGTGATGCCCTTGCCGACCAGGGCCAGGTGCACGGACGCTCCGTCGGGGCGGTACTCCACCCGGACCAGCCGCGGAGGGCTGGCCGACCCCTGGCCGACACCGATGATGCCGCCGCACCCCATCTGCCGAAGCTGCTCGTCGTCGGTGACGCTGACCGTGACGCCGTGCGCGCCCCGGTCGCCCTCGACCTCGCGCGCCGCGACCTCCACGACCGCGTCGGCGAACCGGGCCGGGGTGAGATCGCCGGGCGGCGTGTTCACCCAGTCGCGGGTGCGTGCAACCGCCTCGACGACGACCTGGGCATCGGCGAACGCGGTGGCGACGTCACCGCGCCGGGCCACCTCGCTGAGCACGACGACCTGGCCCGGGCCCGGCCGCGGCGGCTTGGTGCGGTACTCGTCGAAGGTGTAGCCGCCCAGGACGAACCCCTCCAGGGCGGCCCGCACATGGTCGGCGTCCGCGGCCGGAAGGGCGAGAGCGACGGAGGCGGCGTTCGTGATCGCCCGGGCGGCCGCGCCCGCGGCCCGTCGCACGGTCTCCGGCGTTACCTCCGGACCGAGGCCCGTCAGCACCAGCAGCGGTGACCTGAGCGTCCCGGCGGTCGGCACGCTGACCACCTGGTCGGCCTTGCCGGTGGCGCCCATGGTGGCGAGCAGCGGCGAGAGCCGGCGCCCGTACGCCTCTGCGACCCCGTCCGCCCCCGGCGCGAGCCGCGGTCCTCCGCCGGTGTCGACCACGCCCACCACCACCGCGTCCGCACCGGTCTTCTCCGCGGCGCCGGTGCGCAGGGTGTAGGTGGTCAC
>JBIOYO010000496.1:0-2009 GCA_044870175.1 Nocardioidaceae bacterium
GAGCTGCCCAAGACCATCTCCGGCAAGATCCGCCGGGTCCAGCTGCGCGACCGCGAGACCGCCGAGCACCCCGTCGACTACCGCGCCGAGGACTTCCCGGAGCTGCGCGGCACCACCGGCTGAGTCGAGCCAGGCGGCGTCGCGGGGCCGAACACCATGGCACCATGGAAGTCCCCCACCTCCCATGACGGATCCCGCACGGGAAGGGGCAGATCGTCATGGGCACTCCGGCGGAACCAGAACGCGACGCCCACAGTCAGCAGCAGGAACGATGGGGCAATCAAGGCCGAGGCGCCCATCGGGACCCACGTTCCACGGCGAGGGCGTGATCGGGTCCAGGAGCAGGCCGATCTCGAAGGTGAGGTAGGTGACGGCGGTAGCGACCGCCGCCGAGAAGCCCAGGACGAGTGTCCCGCGTGGAAGCCGCTCCCCATGCTCGACCGGCTGAACCCGAAGGGACCCGGCTGAGCCGGTGCGCTGCGTGTACGACGTGCTGCGCATGGCACCTCCACGAGATCGCGTCTCCTTCCATGCTCGGAAGGACACTCCAACCACCAGAGCCCAACGGCCTCAGCGGGTCCTACCGCTGGTCCTCCGGCTGTCCTGACATCCGGACCCCGGTCTCGGTCAACGCTGGGCTCAGGCCGGAGCCAGGCTCTGGAGCTCGACGCCGTGCGGTGTTGCTCGACGCGTTCCTCGTCCGGCTCGTGCTGCTGCCGGTGCTACTCCGGGTGACCGGCCGGGCGGCGTGGGTCACGCCCACGTGGCTGAGGCGGGTCCTTCCCGACGTCAGCTTCTCCCATGCAGGCTGACCCGCGCGGCGCCTCCGCGCCGGGTCAGCGGGCGCCCGACAGGAGCGCTCGCGGGCGGAGCGCGGTCGGCACCTGGGGTGCCGTCCTGACGGTGCGGGCGTTGACCCTGGTCCACGACGTCCTCAGCGGGGCGAAGAAGGTGAAGCTGCCGCCGTCGGTGGGACGCGTGCAGACGGCGACGGGGGCGGCCCCCGAGGTGACCCGCACGGTCTCGGCGCCGGACATCAGCGTGGGAGCGCCGACACCGCTGTTCGTGCCGGACTCGGCGGTGTAGACGGTCGGCGTACTCCCGGGGAGGGTGTTGAGGTCCGCCAGGCCGCAGATCACCTCGAACGCCGGCTGGTCGGGCTCAGCCGGCTGCAAGCCGACCCTGAAGGTGACGTGGTAGAGCCCAGGGCGCACGGCCAGCCGCCAGACCACAAGCCCGTCGTAGGTCGTGCCGGCCGTACCCGCCCGGAAGGTGACCGCCCGGGTCGCCAGGGCCGCGGAGCTCAGCCCGTCGAGCAGGTCGGCGTTCAGCCGCGGGACCCGTGCCCTGGAGCTCACGGCGATCGACGGCCGCCGGCTCCCCCTGGTGGCCAGTCGCAGCGCCGGTCCCGGGCGGTGCCTGACCAGGCGGTCCTGCTCTGCTCGTGGTTGACCCGGCCCAGGACCAGGCTGCTGCCGTTCGCCGCGTACGTGGCGTAGTCGATGCCGACGACGATCAGTGCCGCCGTGCTGAGCGCCGCCATCGCTGTGATCATCCGACCTCTCATCGGACCTTCCTTTCCCGAGATCGTGCCAACCTGGCAGCCAGTCCGGCCACGGTCAAGGGCTACCGTGACTGGCAGACCGCTTGAGGATCGGAGCCCCCATGGCCGCAACCAGTCCCGGCTACTCGATCACGGTCCGCGTGGACGCGCCGTCCTCGGCCCGCGCGACGGGCGACCTGGTCGCCGCCGTCAGCGCGGCAGGCGGGTCGGTCACGGCCCTGGACGTCGCCGAGTCACATCCGGACCGGCTGGTGGTCGACGTCAGCTGCGACGCCTCCGACGCCGACCACGGGGACCGGATCACCGACGCCCTCGGGGCCCTGGACGGGGTGCGGGTCCGCAAGGTCAGCGACCGCACCTTCCTGATGCACCTCGGCGGGAAGCTGGAGGTGGTGCCCAAGGTGCCGCTGAAGCACCGCGACGACCTGTCCCGGGCCTACACCCC
>JBIOYO010000497.1:0-3977 GCA_044870175.1 Nocardioidaceae bacterium
GCCCGGACGTCGTCGTCGGGGCGCACGACTGGATCGGCAACCTGGTGCAGAACGGCGCCATCGACCCGCTGCAGCTGACTCCCGAGCAGCTCAAGGGCTACTCGGAGAAGGCGGTCCAGGCGGTCACGTACGACGGCAACCTCTACGGCGTCCCCTACGGCATCGAGGCGGTCGCGCTCTACCGCAACACTGACCTGGCGGCCGACGAGGCGGCGACGCTCGACGACGCCTTCGCCGCAGGGCAAGCGGCGGTCAAGAAGAACCCGAGCAAGGTCAAGGTGGCCTTCGCCCTGCCCGTCGGCGACATCGGGGACGCCTACCACATGGAGCCGCTCTACACCTCGATGGGCGGCTACATGTTCGGCACCAACCCGGACGGCACCTACAACCCCGAGGACCTCGGCATCGGCAAGCCCGGCTCGATCGCGGCAGCCAAGAAGATCGGCTCCCTCGGCGAGAAGGGCAGCAAGATCCTCACCCGCTCTGTCAGCGGAGACAACAGCATCTCGCTGTTCACCGACGGCACGGCGGCCTTCCTGGTCTCCGGCCCGTGGGCACTGCCCAACGTCCGGGACTCCGGCGTCAAGTACGCCATCCAGCCAATGCCCGGCTTCAAGGGCGAGAAGCCTGCCGTGCCGTTCATGGGCGCGCAGTCCTTCATGGTCGCCTCCAACGGCAAGAACAAGGCCTTCGCCCAGGAGTTCGTCTCCACCGGCGTCAACTCCGAGGAGTCGATGAAGGTGCTGCAGGAGAAGACCGGACTGCCGCCGGCGATGACCTCGGTCGCCAAGGGCCTCCAGGACCCCGATGTCGCGCTGTTCACAGAAGCGGCCAACAAGGGCGCGCCGATGCCGGCCATCCCGCAGATGCAGGCGGTCTTCGAGCCGCTGGGCAAGGCCTACGCCGCCATCGTCGGTGGGGCCAACCCGACCAAGACGATGACCGACACCGGCAACACCATCGCCAACGCGATCGGCTGACCCTGCCCGTGGGGTGGCCGGGCTCCCCCGGCCCGGCCACCCCACCTCGCTCCCTCCGTCACCCCGGCACAACCCGCTGACCTCTCGACCCGGCATCCGAGGAGGACCCGGTGGCCCTACAGACCGCTCCGAAGAAGGACCACACCGTCTACGGCGGCGGGGGCAGCCACAACACCGCGGCCCTGATCGTCCGCATCGTGTTCCTCGGCCTGGTCATCGGCGTCGCCGCCACGCTGACCCCGATCCTCGTCGGCCTGGAGCAGTGGCTCTTCCTCATCGTGGTGTGGGCGGTGGCCGCGATCCTGGTCGCGGTCTACGCGACATCTCGCGCCATCCCGCTGAAGTACCTCACCCCGGGCACCCTGTTGCTCATCCTCTTCGTGGTGGTGCCGATCCTGATCACGGTCCGGCTGTCGTTCACCAACTACGGCGACGGCACCAGATCGACCAAGGACGAGGCGATCACCCGGATCATCGGGGCGTCCGTGGTGCAGACCCCGGACGCGCCGCGCTACAACCTCTCGGTCGGCACCGAAGGCTCGAAGACGTCCGGGCCGTTCACGTTCTTCCTGGTCGACCCTGACGGCAAGGCCTACTCCGGCGACGCCGACGGCTTGACCGAGCTCAACCCGGACGAGGTCACCCTCGAGGACCGCGGGGGGAAGCAGTTCGTCAGCGAGGCCGACGGCTACACCATCCTGACCCCGAAGGAGGTCAACGCGGCGGGCAGCGAGCTGGAGGACTTCACCGTTCCCACCGAGGGCGGCGCCATCCGGCGGCTCGGGATCAGCGAGGCGTTCGAGGGCACCACCACACTGGAGTACGACGAGAGCGCCGACACCATCACCAACACCGAGACCGGCGCCGTGTACTCGCCGAAGCAGATCGGCGACCGGGAGTTCTTCGTCGACGACACCGGCAAGAAGCTGGCCGACCAGTCGTGGAAGGCCGACGTCGGCCTGGACAACTACAAGAAGCTGTTCACCGACGAGACCATCCTCAACAACTTCCTGAAGATCTTCGCCTGGACTGTGGTGTTCGCCACCCTGAGCGTGATCACGACCTTCGCGTTGGGGCTGGCCCTGGCGGTCACGTTCAACGACCCGCGGATGCGGTTCCGGAAGATCTACCGGGCGCTGCTGATCATGCCCTACGCGATCCCGGCAGTGATCTCGATCCTGCTGTGGTCGAGCTTCTACAACCGCGACTTCGGGCTGATCAACGACCTCACCGGGCTGAACGTCAACTGGTTCGGCAACCCCTGGTCGGCGAAGTTCGCGGTGCTGCTGACCAACCTGTGGATGGGCTGGCCGTACATGTTCCTGGTCAGCACCGGCGCGCTGCAGTCGATCTCCGGTGACCTCAAAGAGGCCGCCACCATCGACGGCGCCGGCGGGTGGAAGAACTTCTCCCAGATCACCTTCCCGCTGCTGCTGGTCAGCGTCGCGCCGCTGCTCGTGGCGACGTTCGCGTTCAACTTCAACAACTACAACATGATCCGGCTGCTGACCGAGGGTGGGCCGTTCCCGGCCGACAACCCCTCCGCGGGCGGCACCGACATCCTGATCAGCTACACCATGAGACTCGCGTTCGGCACCGGCGGCGCCCAGATCGGCTTCGCCTCCGCGGTGTCCGTGGTCCTGTTCGTCATCACCGGTGTGATCGCGGCGATCCAGTTCCGCGCCACCCGCGGCCTGGAGGACGTGAACTGACATGGCGATCACCGAACCGCAGCCCACCGGCCCCGGCCCCGGCGTCGGTCCCGGCCCCGCCCAGGTCGTCGTCGAAGGACCCGGCTCTCCCGGTGGCGGGAAGCCGCCGACCACCATGCTCAAGGGCCGCCGCTGGTGGGCCGAGATCGGCTGGCGGCACATCGTGGCGGTCCTCGCACTGGTCTGGGCGCTGGTGCCGGTGCTGTTCCTGGTCTCCGCGGCACTGAACCCGCTCGGCACCCTGTCGTCCAGCAGCCTGATCCCCAAGGAGATCAGCTTCGAGAACTTCGCCGACCTGTTCGGCAACCCCAACATCCCCTTCCCGCGCTGGGCGCTGAACACGCTCATCGTCTGCCTGGTCGTCACCCTGACCCAGCTGATGTTCAGCGCCCTGGCGGCGTACGCGTTCTCCCGCTTCCGCTTCCGCGGCCGGCGGGGCGGGCTGCTCACCCTGCTGCTGATCCAGCTGTTCCCGCAGATCCTGGCCGCCGTCGCCCTGTTCACGATGGTCACCGAGATGGGCAAGGCGGTCCCGGCGATCGGGCTGAACACCATCCCGGGCTACATCCTGGTGCTGCTGGGCGGGGCGCTGGGGCAGGTCTGGCTGATCAAGGGCTTCTTCGACTCGGTGCCGGTCAGCCTGGACGAGGCCGCGAAGATCGACGGCGCCAGCCACGTGCAGACCTTCTTCCGGATCATCCTGCCGCTGGTGCAGCCGATCCTGGCGATCAGCGGCCTGCTGATCTTCATCGCCACGATCAGCGAGTTCCTGCTCGCCTCGCTGCTCCTCACCGACCAGAACAAGAAGACTATCGCCAACGGGCTCTACGGGCTGATCGACTCCGACCGCTCCGGCAACCTCGGCGTGTTCTGCGCCGGCTCGGTGCTGGTGGCCATCCCGGTGGTGCTGCTGTTCCTGTGGCTGCAGAAGTACATCGTCGGCGGCATCACAGCCGGTGGCGTCAAGGGATGAGCCCGGCGTGAGCCACCCGGGCCCGCTGGACCCGCACCACGACGGCTCACCGCTGTACCGGTGCGGCGACCCGGTCCCCGACAGCACGCTCACCGTGCGGCTCCGGGTCCCGCTCGACGCCGACGGCCGGCCGGGAGCCGAGCAGGTGGTGCTGCGCACGGTGCGCGACGGCGAGCCGTTCCTCGCCGAGGCGCGATGTGCCGGCGAGGACGACGCCGGGTCGTGGTGGGAGGCGCCGCTGCAGCTGTGGAACCCGCACACGTCGTACCGGTTCCTGCTGGCGGGCGGCCGCCCGGCGTACCGCTGGCTCAA
>JBIOYO010000498.1:0-2461 GCA_044870175.1 Nocardioidaceae bacterium
CGCGTCCGCCAGCTGGCGAAGCGACAGCGCGTTGGCCACCCGCTGCTCGCGCAGGTAGTCGCCGAGCGACTCCATCGTCCTGCCGAACCTGGCCACGCCTCCATTGTGCTAACAGTTGCAAGCAGAGACAACTGGAGAGTACGTGAGCCTGGCCACACGCAACAGCGGGAGCAGTGAGGACCGTACGACGCCAGTGTGTGCTGTCAGCACGCGGTCAGAACACCGCCCGGAGGAAGCCGACCGGCCGGCCACCGCCGAGCAGCTCGACGGTGCCGGTACGCCGCACCGCGGCCGCGTCGACGCCATCCTGCAGGGTCACGCCGAGCCGCTCCAGGGCCCGGGCCATCAGCACCGGCCGCACGCGGGGCGCGCCGTCGTCGGTCTTCAGCGCGATCGCGCGACCGTCCGGCAGGCCGAGCGCGTAGCAGGACTCCGCGCCGGCCTTGGCGATGGCGCCCGGCACGGCGGCGAGCAGCGCGGCCTCGTCCCGGCGCCTGCCGGACACCCATGCCGGGTGCGCGCGGACGGCGTCGGCGACCGCGCGCTCGGGCCCGGCGCCCGCCAGGGAGAGCCGCCGGAACGCTGCAGCAAGCCCGGTGAGCGACGTGGAGAGCAGCGGCGCCCCGCACCCGTCCACGGCGACCACGCGGACCGGCTCCCCTGTGAGGTCCTCCACCGCGGCGCGGATCGCGTGTTGCACGGGGTGGTCGGGCTCCAGGTAGGTGTGCCTGTTCCAGCCGTTCGCGACGCAGGTGGCCAGCATCGCCGCGTGCTTCCCCGAGCAGTTCATGGCCAGGCTGGTCGCCCCCCCGCCTGCGCGCAGGACGGCGTCGCGCGCCTGGTCGTCCAGCGGCAGGTCCGGCGGCGTTCGCAGGGAGCCCTCGTCCAGGCCGGCCAGGGACAGGATCCGGCGCACTCCCTCGAGGTGGAACGGCTCACCGGAGTGCGACGCGGCGGCCAGCGCCAGCAGCTCGCCGTCCAGGCGCAGCCCCGCGCGCAGCATGCCCACCGCCTGCAGCGGCTTGTTGCACGACCTCGGGAGCATCGTCGCGGTCACGTCGCCCACCGACCACGCCACCGACCCGTCCGCGGCCAGCGCCACGACCGACCCGTAGTGGTGTCCCTCCACGAACCCGCTGCGCACCACCTCGGCGACGACCGGAGCGACCATGCCCCCTTGCCTACCACCCAGCGTCGGCGGGCCGTTCGCGAGGTTGTGGCCGATGCCTGCACGGATCGCCCGGAGTGGCCGAGGACGCCGGCGACACGCCGCGTACAGCTGCAGCCATCGGCCACACGTCCCCCGGCCGCACCCCGGCTGGACGGAGGCGTACGGCACCGACCACGCAGCCCCGGTGCGGCATGATGGCGCCGTGCCCGCGCCAGCGCCCGTCCCGCAGCACTGCCCGGACCCCCGCGAGCTCGACGACCTGGAGCTGCTGACGGCCGGCGCCCTGCCCGGTGCCACCGGCTTCACCGCCCAGGGCCCGGCCACGCTCACCGTGCCGCGACCGGTCGCCGACGCCGCCTCCGCCGCGGGGGCCCTCGAGCTGGTCGACCCCGAGGGATTGCCGGTGGCCACGCTGACGGTGCGCGAGACCTACCCCGGGGACCCGGACGGCGTGACTGGCGTGACCGGCGACATCGCCTCGCTGGCTCCCCACGAGTACGGGCCGTTCCGGCGGCTGTACCAGCCCCCCGCGCGGGTGCGGGAGCAGCACCCCTCGGCTCTCACGGTCCCGGTCACCGGACCGCTCACCACCAGCGACCTCGGCCTGGTCCGCTACGCGGCGGCCGGGCGCGAGGTCGTCCTGCTCGCCCTTGCCGGCTCCGGCACCCCCTCGTGGCGAGGCCGCCGGATGGGGGCCGCCGGGCTGCTCCGGGCCACGCTCGCCGCGGCGGAGCACCTCGACGACGCGGTCGTGGTGGCCGCCCCCGTGGCCAGCCGCGGGGACACCGGCACCGACGAGGCGTTCCGCGTGGCGGTCGTCGGCGCCTACGCCCCGGGCGACGTGCTCACCGTCGCCGGCGAGGGCGAGCTGCCAGCCGACGTCAAGGCCGTGGTCGACTTCGAGCTGCCCCCGGCGGGCCGGCAGGGGCTCGTGGTCTTCTTCACCGGCCTGTCCGGCAGCGGCAAGTCCACGCTCGCGCGCGCACTGCACGACGTGCTGCTCGAGCAGGGGCGGCGCACCGTGACCGGTCTGGACGGCGACGTGGTGCGCCGCAACCTCAGCGCCGGCCTGACCTTCTCCCGGGAGGACCGGGAGACCAACATCCGCCGCATCGGCTGGGTGGCCGCGGAGGTCTCGCGCCATGGGGGGGTCGCGATCTGCTCCCCGATCGCCCCGTTCGACGCCACCCGCCGCCAGGTCCGCCGGTACGTCGAGGACGCCGGCGGCGCCTTCTTCCTCGTGCACGTGGCCACCCCCCTGGCCGAGTGCGAGCGGCGCGACCGCAAGGG
>JBIOYO010000499.1:0-2628 GCA_044870175.1 Nocardioidaceae bacterium
GCGCGCTGGCCGTGCGCGGCGCCTCCGTCGCCGTGCTCGCCTGCGGAGTCGACCGGGCCTATCCCGCAGCGCACCGGGACCTGCTGGACCTGCTGGCCGCCGAAGGTCTCGTCGTCTCCGAGCTGCCACCGGGCAGTGCGCCGACCAGGGTGCGGTTCCTCGGGCGGAACCGCCTGATCGCGGCCCTCACCCAAGGCACGGTCGTGGTGGAGGCCGCGGTGCGCAGCGGTGCGCTCAACACCGCGAGCTGGGCACTTCGCCTCAACCGAGTCGTGATGGGCGTGCCGGGACCGGTGACCAGCGCGGCGTCCGAAGGTGTCCATGAGCTGCTGCGTCTCCGCGGGGGCCAGCTGGTCACCCGCGGAGCGGACGTGCTGGAGTTGGTGTCCCCGGCCGGCACCTGCCTGGCACCGGCGCGCCGTGCCAGGGCCTCCCCACGCGACGCGCTCTCCCCCGACCAGCGCCTGGTGCTGGAGGCGGTGCCACTGGTCCGCGGCGCCGGCCCGCCGTCGATCGCCCGTGCGGCCGGTCTCGCCGAGGCGGTCGTGCGCGCGACGCTGGCCGAGCTCGACCGGATGGGCTGGGTGGAGTCCCGCGACGGCCTCTGGCGCCAGCGTCCGACGAAGGAGGACCTCCGGCCACTAGCCTGACCGGGTGTCGTCGCACGCAGACGCGGCCCGCGTCCCGGGCAAGCCCGGTCCCGACCCGCTGCCCGAGGCGATGCTCGCGGCGCTCGCCGAGCTGGAGCGACACCTGGCCGCGGAGCGAGGCCTGAGCCCGCACACCGTGCGCGCGTACGTCGGCGACGTCCGGGACCTGCTCCAGCACGCCACCGCGCTGGGGGCGACGTCGGTGGCCGACCTCGACCTGCGGACGATCCGCAGCTGGCTGGCCAGGCAGCAGACGCAGGGCCGGGCTCGCGCGACGCTGACCCGGCGCGCCGCGGCGGCCCGGACCTTCACCGCCTGGGCGCACCGGACCGGGCAGACCGGGCTCGACGCGGCGGCAGCCCTGGCGTCCCCGAGACCGCACCGCGTGCTTCCAGGGGTGCTCAAGGCCAGCGAGGCGGAGGCGCTGCTCCAGGCTGCGGCGAGGCGGGCTTCGGACGGCGGCCCGGTGGCCTTGCGCGACCTGGCGGTGCTGGAGCTGCTCTACGCCTCCGGCATCCGCGTCGGTGAGCTGTGCGCCTTGGACGTCGACGACGTCGACGCCGAACGCCGGCTGGTGCGCGTGCTTGGCAAGGGCCGCAAGGAGCGGGTCGTTCCCTACGGTGTGCCGGCCGAGCGCGCACTCCGGCGGTGGACCGCCGCCGGCCGGCCACGGTTGGCCGGGCCCGCCTCGGGGGCGGCGCTGTTCCTGGGGGTCCGGGGCGGCCGCCTCGACCCACGGGTCGCTCGGTCGCTGGTGCACGCTGCCGCCCGGGACGTCGCCGGCGTCCCCGACCTCGGCCCGCACGGCTTCCGGCACTCCGCCGCCACCCATCTCCTGGACGGCGGGGCGGATCTGCGGTCGGTGCAGGAGCTGCTCGGCCACGCTTCGCTCGCGACCACCCAGATCTACACGCACGTGACGACCGACCGGCTCCGCCGCGCCTACCGGCAGGCCCACCCCCGCGCCTGACCGGGCGCAGGAGTGGGGCAGAACCCCATGGGATGTTGGTCGTTCGCCGCTTCCCATGGCGTACGCACCATGGGAAGCGGCGGATGATCGTGGGCTGGCCTCGATCCGGTCCCGCGTTCCGTGACGGGGAGCAAGCGCCGGCTCGGCGTTCCCGGGCGGGGAGCAAGCGCCGACTCGACCCCACCACGCAGGAGCAAGCGCCGACTCGGCGTTAGGGGGTAGGTCAGGTGAGGGAGGGGGGTGCGGCCAGGGCCAGGCCTCCGAGGGGGAGCAGCCGCACGGGCTTGGGGCCGCCGACGAGGGTGAGCGGGTCGAGGTAGCGGTCGCCGTCCTTCAGGCCCCAGTGCAGGCAGGCGCGGGGAGCGCAGTGGCTGCCGAACCACTCCAGCGTCCCGATCACCTGTCCCGTGGCAACCGGGGTGCCTACCGGCACGATCGCGGTCACGGGCTCGTAGGTGGTCCGGGTCGCACCGTGGGAGACGACGACCACGCCGCGGCCGGCGATCCGGCCGGCGAAGACCACCTGGCCGGCCAGTGCTGTGCGGACCGGCTGGCCGATCGACCCGACCAGGTCGACCCCGCGGTGCCCGGCGCCCCAGAGCACGTCGGGAGGGTCGAAGTACCGCGCCACCTCCGGTCGGGGGCGCAGCGGCCAGACGCCGGACGCCGCCGCCGGCACGTCGAAAGGGGCGGACGCGGCCGGTGCCGGCGCGAGGACGACCAGCAGCGCCAGCACCCCGAGCAGTCCGGGCAGGACGGAGCGGGTTCGGGACCGAAGCATGGGCACCAGCGTGCCGCGCGCCGGGGACTGCCGCGCCAGCCGCGCGGAACCTGTGGACTGCCCGCGGAGCTGGGACGCTGGGGACGGTTCCGGGCCCGCTGCAGGCGGGTTCGCCCGGACGTGGCCCGACGGCTAGAATGACCCACGGCAACCCGCGCGGTGCGGGTTGTACTTCGCACGCTCGTCCTCCTGCACCGCGCCCCGTGACACCGCGAGGCCCGCAGGCG
>JBIOYO010000500.1:0-11145 GCA_044870175.1 Nocardioidaceae bacterium
TTGGCCGCCTTGCTCCACGGCACGTTGCCGGCGGTCGGGATGTGCCCGGCGCGCTGCGCCTGCTCCTGGGGCAGGTGCGCCGGAGCGAGCAGCCGGCCGGCGAACTCGTCCGGGCTGCGCACGTCGATCAGGTTCTGCACGCCGATCGCCGCGATCACCTCGTCGCGGAAGGCGCGGATCGAGGTGTCCTGGTCCTTCGCCGTGTACGACGTGCGCTCGCGGCTGGGCACCTCCTCGGTGAGCTCACGACTGTCCAGCTCCCACTTCTTCCGGCCGCCGTCGAGCAGCAGGACCTTCTCGTGGCCGTAGAGCTTGAAGTACCAGTACGCGTAGGCCGCGAACCAGTTGTTGTTGCCGCCGTACAGCACGACGGTGTCGTCGCTGGAGATGCCCTTCTCCGACAGCAGGGCCTCGAACTGCTCCCTGCCGACGAAGTCACGGCGGACCTGGTCCTGCAGCTCGGTGGTCCAGTCGAGCTTCACGGCGCCACGGATGTGGCCCTTGTCGTACGACGTGGTGTCCTCGTCGACCTCGACGAGGACGACGTGTGGGTCGTCGAGGCGCTCCTCGACCCACTGGGCGGTGACGAGAGCGTTCTCGCGGCTCATGGTGGCTGACCTTTCGTCGCGCCGGGCGGGTGCTCGGCGGCTGGTGGTGCACCGTCGCGGTGCAGGTTCTGGGCGGGTGTCGGGGCCGGGACCGCGGTCACGTCCGCGGGCAGGCCCCGGGAGAGGACGGAGAGCGGGGCACGAGGCGGCGCGGGGGCTGACCAGCCCGGGCGATCGGGCGACGCCTCGTCAGCGCATCCGACACAGCGACGAGCGCACGCGGCAGTGGTCCACCGGGCGCCGTCTCGTCAGCAGGGTCGACGACATGGGTGCCAGCCTAGGCGGGCGGCCCCGCGCCCCGGCCGGCTGTCTCAACATCCGGATGACGCGTCCGAGATGTGGGAGGCAAGCCTAGGCACTGGTCAGCCCCCGGCGAACGGCGGCAACAGCTCGACGGTCTCGCCCGGGCTCAGCAGCACCCGGTCCGGCTCCAGCTCGGTGACCGGCCGGTCGCCGACCAGGACCGAGCAGGTCGCGACCACCCCGGCCAGCCGGGGGCGGTCGGCGCGACGCGCCAGCACGACCTCCAGCACGTCGGCCAACGTGGTCTGCCCGGCCACCTCGACGACGTCGGAGGCGACGCCGGCGGCGGCCCGGGCCGCGGCCCAGTAGTTCACTGTCACGCGGCCCACGCCGTCCGCAGCGTGGGCGCCGGCCTTGGCAACCCCCATGTCGGGTATTGTTCATGGCCACGCAACCGTCGGCAGCGGCCCGGCCTCGGGCCCGCTCGTCAGGTGGCGCGCGACACGAGGCTCAAGGGTGAGTCCGGGCCCCTCTCGTCCCTCAGGAGAGCAGCAATTGAGCGAGCCGACGAGTCCGCGTAGGCGACCACAGGTCACCAGCACCGCGGCGCCGGCGACGACCTGCCTGGCGGAGCTCGACCACGTGGCACGACGCCGGTCGGCTTACGACCCCACGACGAACGGGACGGGGGCACCGACGTGACCACCCTCCTGCTCCTGACCAGCGCCTTGCAGCCGTCCGCGGAGGTCCTCCCCGCGCTCGCCCTCCTGCCGCACACCATCCGGATCCTGCCCGCCGAGGGCAGCGCGCTGCTCGAGGCGCCGGAGGTCGATCTCGTGCTCGTCGACGGACGGCAGGACCTCGCCCACGCCCGCGACCTCACCCGGCTGATCCGGACCACCGGCACCGACGCGCCGGTGCTGCTCGTCGTCACCGAGGGCGGCCTCGCCGTGGTCGCGGTCGACTGGGGCTTCGACGACGTGCTGCTCACCACGTCGGGGCCGGCCGAGGTCGAGGCCCGGCTCCGGCTGGCCGTCGCCCGCCTGGTCGCGCAGCGCGCGCAGGACGACCCCGAGGCGCACGTGATCCGGTCGGGGGAGGTCACGGTGGACGACGCGACCTACACCGCGAAGCTGGGTGGCCGCCCGCTGGACCTCACCTTCAAGGAGTTCGAGCTGCTGAAGTACCTTGCCCAGCACCCGGGCCGGGTCTTCACCCGCGAGCAGCTGCTCCAGGAGGTGTGGGGCTACGACTACTTCGGCGGCACCCGCACCGTGGACGTCCACGTGCGCCGGCTGCGCGCCAAGCTCGGCCCCGAGCACGAGCAGCTGATCGGCACGGTGCGCAACGTCGGCTACCGGTTCGTGCTGCCTCCCAAGGAGGCAACGACCGAGCGGCAGCGGGCCTGAGCCTGACCGGCCTCCCCCGGGTTCGGACCGCGCTGCGGCCTTCCCGGGCGGGTCGTGCGGAGCGCCTCTACGCTGGCCCGGTGCTCCTCACCCGCCTGGACCACGCCGGCTTCGACTGGGGCGCCGGCACCGGGGGCGCCGACGACGTCCGCCTGGTCGCCGACACCGCAGCGGCGCACGACGGCCGCGACCCCCTCAACGAGGCGGCCCGGCTCACCTTGGCCCACCACGGGCTCGACGGCGGGGTGGTCGTGTCGGCCGGCCCGTCCGGCTTCGCCTACCTGCACGGGCTGTCCGGCGACGGCCGCCCCGAGCTGGACCTGGTGGTCCACCCCCTGCACCGCGGCCAGGGCGTGGGCTCGGCCCTGCTGACGGCGGTGGTGAGCCTGGCCCCGGACCTGCCCGTGACCGCCTGGTCGCACGGCAACCACCCGGCCGCGGCCCGGCTGGCGGCCGGTCACGCCTTCGTGCCAGCCCGCGAGCTGTGGCTCATGCGCGCACCCCTGGCCGGCCGGACACCGCCCGCACCGCCCGCCGGCGTGGCGCTGCGCGGCTTCCGGCGAGGTGCCGACGAGGAACCGCTGCTGAGGGTCAACGCGGAGGCGTTCGCGACCCATCCCGAGCAGGGGTCCCTCAACCGCCGCGGGCTTGAGGAGCGGATGGCGGAGGGGTGGTTCGACGCCGACGGCCTGATCCTCGCGGTGGCCGCCGACGACGGCCGGCTGCTCGGCTTCCACTGGACCAAGGTGCACCCGACACGTCCGCCGGCCGGCGAGGTCTACGTGATCGGCGTCGCGCCCGAGGCGCAGGGCCGGGGGCTCGGCCGGGTCCTGCTCGAGGCCGGGCTCGCGCGTCTGGCCGGCCTCGGCCTCGACGAGGTGGTGCTGTACGTCGAGCGCGACAACCACAATGCCGTCGGGCTGTACCGCGAGCTGGGGTTCACCCACGCCGACCAGGACACCGACGTGATGTACACCCGGCACTGATCCACACCACCTGTCCGGCACGCCTGGTCCGGCACGACTTCACCCATCGGTGTCACCATGGTGCCCATGACCACCCAGAGGGCCGAGCGGGCGATGACCGAGGCGCTGACGCCCACCGTCCCCGACCGCGACGACGACCTGGAGGAACGGCCGGGTGCGGTCATCTCCGGCGACTCCGTCGTGGGTGACCTCGCCACGGCCGAGTTCGAGGTCGAGCCGCCGTACGACGTCGGGGCCGGCAGCCTGCCCGGCGACCGCTTCCTCGACCGCGAGCTGTCCTGGCTGCACTTCAACCAGCGGGTGCTGGAGCTGGCCGAGGACCCCAACGTGCCGCTGCTCGAACGGGTCCGCTTCCTGGCCATCTTCGCCTCGAACCTCGACGAGTTCTTCATGGTGCGGGTCGCCGGCCTCAAGCGGCGCATGGCCGCCGGGGTGGCGGTGCCGTCGGCCGCCGGCCTGCTCCCGCGCGAGGTGCTGGAGCGCATCTGGGCCACCACCAGCGACCTGATGCAGCGGCACGCGGCCCTGTTCCGCGACGCGGTGGTGCCCGCTCTGGCGGAGGAGGGCGTGGAGCTGGTGCGCTTCTCCGACCTGGCGCGCGAGGAGCAGAAGCGCCTCAAGGAGCTGTTCAAGGAGCGGGTGTTCCCGGTGCTGACCCCGCTCGCCGTGGACCCGGCCCACCCGTTCCCGTACATCTCCGGGCTCTCGCTGAACCTCGCCGTCCTGGTGCGCAACCCCAAGACCGGCACGGACCACTTCGCGCGGGTGAAGGTGCCGCCGATCTTCGCCCGGTTCGTGCCCGTCGACGAGCAGCGGTTCGTTCCGCTGGAGGACGTCATCTCCGAGCACCTCAAGCCGCTCTTCCCCGGCATGCAGGTGGTCGCGGTGCACGTGTTCCGGGTCACCCGCAACGAGGACCTGGAGGTCGAGGAGGACGACGCGGAGAACCTCCTCGCCGCCCTGGAGAAGGAGCTGCTCCGCCGCCGCTTCGGCCCGCCCGTGCGCCTGGAGGTCGAGGAGACGATCGACGACCACGTGCTGGACCTGCTCGTGACCGAGCTGGGCGTGTCCGAGGCGGAGGTGGTCCGGCTGCCCGGCCCTTTGGACCTCCGCGGGCTGCACGACATCGCCGACCTCGACCGGGCCGAGCTCAAGTACCCCGCGTTCCTGCCGTCCGCCCACCCCCGCCTCGCCGAGGTGGAGTCCGCGTCGCCGGTGGACGTGTTCGAGGCGGTACGCCGCAGCGACGTGCTGCTGCACCACCCGTACGACTCGTTCTCCACCTCCGTACAGCGGTTCATCGAGCAGGCCGCCGCCGACCCGCACGTGCTGGCCATCAAGCAGACCCTCTACCGGACCTCCGGCGACAGCCCCATCATCGAGGCCCTGATCGACGCGGCCGACGCCGGCAAGCAGGTGCTCGTGCTGGTGGAGATCAAGGCCCGCTTCGACGAGCACGCCAACATCAAGTGGGCCCGCAAGCTGGAGCAGTCCGGCTGCCACGTCGTCTACGGCCAGGTCGGCCTGAAGACGCACTGCAAGCTGGCCCTGGTCGTGCGCGACGAGCCCGACGGGATCCGCCGGTACGCCCACATCGGCACCGGCAACTACAACCCGAAGACGGCTCGCCTCTACGAGGACTTCGGCATGCTCACGGCGCACTCGGGGATCACCGAGAACGTCGCGCACCTGTTCAACAACCTCTCCGGCTTCTCCCGCAACGCCACCTACGAGCACCTCCTGGTAGCCCCGGACTCGATGCGCGGTGGGCTGCTGGAGCAGATCGAGGTCGAGATCGCCCACCACGCCGCGGGCAGCCCCGCGCGGATCCGCTTCAAGGCCAACGCGGTCGTCGACGAGGCCGTCGTCGACGCGCTCTACCGCGCGTCGGCCGCCGGGGTGCGCATCGACCTGCTGACCCGCGGCATCTGCGCCTTGCGGCCCGGCGTCGAAGGGCTCTCCGAGACCGTCCGCGTGCGGTCGATCCTGGGGCGGTTCTTGGAGCACAGCCGGATCTTCTGGTTCGAGAACGCCGGCGAGCCGGTGGCCTGGATCGGCTCGGCCGACCTGATGCACCGCAACCTGGACCGGCGGGTCGAGGCCCTGGTGCGGCTCCCGGACGTGGACTCGGTCCAGCAGGTGGGCCGGCTGCTCGACCTCGCCTTCGACAGCGGGACCGCGTCGTGGTGGCTCGGAGCGGACGGGGTGTGGACCAGGCACCATCTCGACGACGACGGCCGGCCGCTGCGCGACATGCATGACGTCCTGATCACCGCGCACCGCCGCAGGCGGCTCGCGCTGGCGGTCCCCCGCACATGACGTCACCGGAGCTGGGGTCCGGACCGGGCGCGGACGCCGTGGCCGCGGGAGCGGTGGTCTCCCGCAAGGTGAAGGGCCGGATCGACGTGGTCCTCGTGCACCGCCCGCGGTACGACGACTGGTCGTGGCCCAAGGGCAAGCTGGACGCCGACGAGCCGGCGCCGGTCGCGGCCGTGCGGGAGGTCGCCGAGGAGACCAGCTTGGACATCCGCCTGGGCCGGCCGCTCCCCGCCCAGCAGTACACCCTGGAGAGCGGCGGCCTGAAGCTCGTCCACTACTGGGTCGGCCGCCTGGTCGGCGGCGACGAGGTCCACACGCGGACGGCCACCCCCGAGATCGACCAGGTGCGCTGGGTCCCGGCGGACCAGGCGGCGACCCTGCTCACGCACGAGCGCGACCGGATGATGCTCGACGACCTGGGACGGCTGCGCAAGAAGACTCGCACCCTCGTCATCCTGCGACACACGAAGTCGCGCTCGCGGAAGTCCTGGCGCGACGACGACCGCCGGCGACCCCTCAACCCCCTCGGCGGTCTCCAGGCCGAGCACCTGGTGCCGCTGCTCAGCGCCTACGGGGTCGAGCGCGTGGTGTCGTCGAGCAACACCCGGTGCTCGACCACGGTGTCGCCGTACGCCGACGTGGCCGGTCTCGAGCTGGAGGCCACGGACGCGTGGTCGGAGGAGGACGCCAAGCCGAAGCTCGTCGCCGCCGAGGTGCGCCGACTGCTGGACGAGCCGCGACCCGTCGTCCTCTGCACCCACAGGCCCGTGCTGCCGCTGGTGTTCGACGCCCTCGGCCTCGCCGACGAGGACCGGACGACCCTGGCCCCTGGCGCGTTCCTGGTGGTGCACCACCGGAACCGCAAGCCGGTCGCGGTCGAGCACCAGGTCGCCCCCTCCGCCCGCTGACGGCTCAGCCGCGTGCGGAAGAGCTGCGCACCGGACCGCGCCCTGACGTGATCTAGACCACTGCACGTGGCCGACGCCACCGGCGACGTTCACCGCGCGTTCACCCGGCGAGCGGGGGCGATTCACACCCGGTCCCTAACGTCGCTGCTGACCGAGAACCAGACCGCGGACCGCGGTCGGACCCGAGAGGCAGCCCCGCTGTGAAGCGAGCCAAGTACGGCGTGACCACAGCGGTGGCTGCGCTCTTGTTGTTGACCCTGGCTGCCTGTGGCGGCCAGTCCGATGCGGACTCCGACTCCGTCAGCGGCGAGGTCGTCGCCGACGGGTCCTCGACGGTGGAGCCGCTGACCGCCGCCGCCGGTGAGCTCTTCAGCGAGGAGAACGGCGAGGTGAACGTCTCCGTGGGCACCTCGGGGACCGGTGGTGGCTTCGAGAAGTTCTGCAACGGGCAGACCGACATCTCCAATGCCTCCCGGCCGATCAGCCCCGAGGACGAGGTGCCGGTGTGCGAGGAGAACGGTGTGGAGTACACCGAGCTGCACGTCGCCACCGACGCCCTGACCGTCGTCGTCTCGGCGGAGAACGACTTCATCGGCTGCCTGACCACTGGGGAGCTCGACAAGCTGTGGGCCCCTGCCGCCGAGGGCAAGGTCGAGACCTGGAACCAGGTGAACCCGGAGTTTCCCAAGCAGCCGATCGAGCTCTACGGTCCGGGCACCGACTCCGGCACCTTCGACTACTTCACCGCCGAGATCAACGGCGAGGAGGGCGCGAGCCGGTCCGACTACAACGCCTCGGAGGACGACAACGTGCTCGTCCAGGGCGTCGCCGGGTCGCCGAACGCGCTCGGATACTTCGGCTTCTCGTACTTCGAGGAGAACTCCGACCGCCTGAAGGCGGTGGAGATCGACAGCGGGAACGGCTGCGTCGCACCCTCAGTGGAGACCGCTCAGGATGGCAGCTACTCGCCGCTCGCGCGACCGCTGTTCGTCTACGTGTCGAACGCCTCCTACGACGAGAAGCCCCAGGTGGCCGCATTCGTCGACTACTACGTCGACAACGACGCCGACATCGCCGAGACCGCGCAGTTCATCCCGCTCAACGAGGACCAGGTCGCAGAGCTCAAGTCACAGGCCGAGGGCCTCGGAGGCTGACCCCGGCGAGGACGGACCGGAGGACCGGAGCCACCAGTGACCACCACTCCTACACATGGGGGTTCGCCCTCGGGGGCCGGGCCCTCCTCGGCTGCCGGGGAGCGCTTCTTGCGCCGCGCCAAGGGCCGCTATGGCGAGCGCGCTGCCCTGGCGGCGCTAGCCGCTTCGGCGATCCTCACGGTCGCGGTGACGATCGCGATCTTCCTGTCGCTGCTGGTGCCGGCGCTGGCGTTCTTCCGGGACGTCTCGATCTGGGACTTCCTGACCGGCAGCCGCTGGGCGCCCACCTTCGCGGACGCGGACTTCGGGGTGATGCCGCTGGTGACGGGAACCTTGTGGACGACGGTGATCGGGCTGTGCATCGCGGTCCCCTTCGGCTTGGGTGCCGCGGTCTACCTCTCCGAGTACGCGCATGCGCGAACCCGTCGCGTACTCAAGCCCGTCCTGGAGCTGCTGGCCGGGATCCCGTCGGTGGTCTACGGGTACTTCGCCCTGTACTTCGTGGCGCCGGAGGTGCTTCGCGGTGGGCTCGGTCTCGACATCGGCACCTTCAGCGTTCTCGCGGCTGGACTGGTCCTGGGGATCATGATCATCCCGACCGTCGCATCGCTGTCCGAGGACGCGATGTCGGCGGTGCCACAGTCGCTCCGCCAGGGCTCGTACGCGCTCGGCTCCAACAAGATGCGAACCACGCTGCGCGTCGTCTTCCCCGCCGCGATCTCGGGCATCACCGCGTCCATCGTGCTGGCGCTCTCACGGGCTGTCGGGGAGACGATGATCGTGGCTCTCGCTGCCGGCACCCGCGCCCAGGTGGTGCGCACCCCCACCGAGGAGGGGCAGACGATGACCGGCTTCATCGCCCAGACCGCGACGGGTGAGAGCACCCCGGGCACGCTCGGCTACAACACGCTCTTCGCCGTGGGCCTGCTGCTGTTCGTCATCACCCTCGTCGTCAACCTGGTCGCCGCGAGGTTCGTCCGACGGGTTCGGGAGGCCTACTGATGACCAACCTCGACTTCGTCAGCGCCAACCCGCTCCGCAAGGCTCGGCGAGGCGACCGCAGCCCCGCCTCCACGGCCTTCCTGGTGGCGTTGTGGTTCGCGCTCGCCTTCTCGGTGCTCTGCCTCATGGTGCTCCTGGTCGACTCGTTCGTCGACGGGATCCAGCGCCTCGATGCCGACATGTTCACCCAGTACACATCGCGGCTACGGCCCGACGAGGCGGGTGCCCGCGCAGCCATTCTCGGGTCGGCATTGGTGGTCGCCGTGACCGCGCTCCTGGCGATTCCACTCGGCATCGCCGCGGGTGTCTACCTGCAGGAGTTCGCCGACCCCCGGACCTGGTACAACCGACTGGTCGAGGTCAACATCACCAACCTGGCGGCAGTGCCGGCCATCGTCTACGGCATGCTCACGGCAGGGTTCGCCCTGGCAGTCGGGCTCGAGCGCCGGGTCGTTCTCGCCGGAGGCATCGCACTCGCGCTGCTCATCCTCCCGGTCATCATCCTGACGACGCGTGAGGCGATGCGGGCGGTGCCGCAGGAGATCCGGGACGGTTCGCTCGCGCTCGGGGCGACCCCCCTGCAGACCGTGTGGAGGCAGACCCTGCCCGCGGCTGTGCCCGGCATAGCCACGGGGGCGATCCTGGCATTGTCGCGAGCGCTCGGAGAGGCGGCGCCCCTGCTCCTCCTCGGGGGGCTCGTCTTCGTGACGTACGACCCCAACGGGCTGATGTCCGGCTTCACGACGCTGCCCATCCAGATCTTCAACTGGTCACAGCAGCCACAAGCCGCGTTCCACCAAGCGGCGTCAGCGGCCATCATCGTGATGCTCGCGCTGCTGCTCGCGATGAACGCCGTGGCCATCCTCATTCGCAACCGCTACCAGAAGCGTTGGTGATCCGACATGGCGACCTTTACCACCCGCCGGGGCAGCGGCGCGAACGTCGAGAGTGCCCCGTCGGCGCACGGTTCCCTGATCAATGTCGACCAGCTCGTTCCGCTGGGCGAGTCCGACACTGACGAGGCACGCATGCTGGAGCCCGCATCGGACCCGGTGATCACGTGCGAGGCGGTCGATGTCTACTACGCCGACTTCCGTGCCGTCTCCAGGGTCACGATGGGGTTCCACAAGCACGAGATCACCGCCCTGATCGGCCCTTCGGGTTGCGGGAAGTCGACACTGCTGCGGTCGTTGAACCGGATGAACGACCTCGTGGACGGAGCCCACGTGGAGGGATCCGTCCGCTACCACGGGAAGAACATCTACGACCGGGACGTGGACCCGATCGAGGTACGCCGGCGGATCGGCATGGTGTTCCAGAAGCCCAACCCGTTCCCCAAGTCGATCTACGACAACGTGGCCTACGGCCCCAGGGCGACCGGGATGAAGGTCGCCAGCATGGACGACCTCGTCGAGGAGTCCCTCACGCGTGCCGCTCTCTGGGACGAGGTCAAGGACAAGCTGAAGCAGTCGGCGTACGGCCTCTCCGGCGGCCAGCAGCAACGGCTGTGCATCGCCAGGACCTTGGCCGTCCGGCCGGAAGTGATCCTCATGGACGAGCCGTGCTCGGCTCTGGACCCGATAGCCACCGCGCGGATCGAGGACCTCATGCGCGAGCTTCGCCAGGACTTCACGATCATCATCGTCACCCACAACATGCAGCAGGCCGCTCGCGTGGCGGACCGCACCGCCTTCTTCACCGCGATGGCGGACCAGGGGACCGGCAACCGGACGGGGCTGCTGGTCGAGTACGACCTGACCTCGACCATCTTCCGCGCGCCTCACGACAAGCGCACCGAGGACTACATCTCGGGGAGGTTCGGGTGAGAGGCGCGACGGGGAGCCTGCGAGCCGTCAAGCCGGCGAGCGGGCGGGACCTCCGCTCCGCGCGAAGCGCCTGATGCCGGAGGTGGCGCCGGCTCGCCGGCCCCACCGCGTTGGCCCGCGGCTGCCCGGGGACTTGACCCGGCACCGCCTCTGCCAGGTCGGGTGAGAACCCGTCCACCAACCCGCGTCATGCCCGACGGTGGTTGACGTCTCATTCACGTACGACGCAAGCGGGTCATGTCCAGCGGGGGAGGACATGACCCGCACGTCGTCGGTGCGGCCCTCCGCCCCGGCTCGCAAGCTCGCGTCAGGGCAGCCGCAGCACGACGTGCAAGAACACGTAGCACAGCGCGGCGGCGGCCCCGGCCATCGGGAAGGTCAGCACCCAGGCCGTGACGATGGAGCGGGCCACGCCCCAGCGCACCGCTGAGATCCGCTTGGTCGCGCCGGTGCCCATGATCGCCGAAGTGATGGTGTGGGTGGTCGAGATCGGCGCGTGGAACTGGATCGCCGCGACGTAGAGCACGCTGGTCGCCGTGGCCTCGGCCGCGAAGCCACGGGGCGGGTCGAGGTGGATGATCCGGCGGCCCAGTGTCCGCATGATCCGCCAGCCGCCGGAGTACGTGCCCAGCGAGATCGCGGTCGCCGCGGACAGCACCACCCACAGCGGCAGCGGGTCGCCGGTCTCGG
>JBIOYO010000501.1:0-2096 GCA_044870175.1 Nocardioidaceae bacterium
GCACGTGGCTCTTCTTGTACAGCGGGGTCTCGGGAGTGTTGAGGTACTTCGCCTCGACGTGGTCGTCGTCGAAGATCCGGCGCGCGCCGAAGCCGATCGTCTCCCCGGACGCCTCGCGGATCGGCCATAGCAGCCGGCCGCGGAAGCGGTCGTAGTGGCCGCGTGAGCCCTGAGCGCACAGCCCCGCGGTGACCAGGTCGGCGTCGGTGAACCCCTGCTGACGCAGGTGCTTGTACGCCGCGTCGCCCTCTCGTGGCGCGAAGCCGACGCCGAAGCGTCCTGCGGCGTCGGCGTCGAAGCCCCGCCGGCCCAGGAACTCCCGCGCGGGCGCCGCCTCCGGACCGGCCAGCCGCTCGGCGTAGAACCGCTGCGCTGCGCGGTGCGCCTCGAGCAGGCGCTGCCGCTGCTGCCCGTCGCGTCGGGGGCCGCGGTCGCCGCCGGGACCGGGGTCGGAGTAGCGCAGCTGCACCCCGGTGCGGTCCGCGAGCCACTGCACGGCCTCGGCGAAGGCAAGGCCGTCGTGCTTCATGACGAAACCGATGACGTCACCGCCCTCACCGCAGCCGAAGCAGTGGTAGCCGCGGCCCGGCCTCACGTTGAACGACGGGGTCTTCTCGTCGTGGAACGGGCACAGTCCCTTCAGCGCGCCGCCACCGGCCGGGCGCAGCGTGACGTACTGGCCGACGACCTCGACGATGTCCGCCCGCTCGCGGACCAGCGCGATGTCCTCCTCGCGGATCAGCCCGGCCACGCCGGGAGTCTACGTGTGGTGCGGCCACGCGGGCCCGGGCCGTTGTTACGGTGTGCGCAACCCACACGAGGAGGCGGGCATGGGGCTGCGCAGGAGGGTCGGGACCGCGCTGGAGTCGGTGATCGGCCCGGAGCGGACGCAGGCGCTGCGCACCGCCGAACGCCGCACCCGGCAGCGGATGGCCCGGCGGCTGGCGCCACCTCCGGCGGCCCCGGCGCCGCCGCCGAGGGCAGCCGGCGCAGGTCCGCGGCGGGGCCCGGCGCGGGGCGCCGGCCGGTCGGGGCCGGGCTACCCGCTCACGCCGCACCCCACCCCGACGATGACCCGGCACCAGCTGCTGGCCGGCCTCCACGAGCGGCTGCACCCCCGGACCTACCTGGAGATCGGCATCCGCGACGGCAAGAGCCTCCAGCTGTCGCGCGCCCGGTCGGTCGGGGTCGACCCGGCGTACCGGGTCGAGCGTGAGCTGCAGTGCGACCTGCGCCTGGTCCGGGCCACCAGCGACGACTTCTTCGACCGTCCCGACGCGATGGCCCACTTCGCCGGCACGCCGGTCGACCTGGCGTTCATCGACGGCATGCACCTGTCGGAGTTCGCGCTGCGCGACTTCCTCCACGCCGAGCCGCACATGGCCTCCACCGGCGTGGTCGTTCTCGACGACATGCTGCCGCGGCACCCGCGGGAGGCCGCCCGGAGCCGCCGGACCAGGGCCTGGGCGGGCGACGTGTACAAGGTCGCCGAGGTGCTGATGCGCCGCCGGCCCGACCTGCTCGTGCTCATGGTCAACACCGCGCCGACCGGGACCACCGTGGTCGTCCGGCTCGACCCGGCCTCGACCGTCCTGGCGGACTGCTACGACGAGGAGCTCCCCTACCTGCTGGCCGAGGACCCCCAGCAGGTGCCGCAGGAGTTCCTGGACCGCTCCATCGCCGTCGACCCCGTGGCGCTGCTGGCGTCTCCGGCGTGGGGCGAGCTGGCCGCGCTGAGGGACGCCGGGGACGCCGCTCCGCTGAAGGCGGTGTGGGACCTGTTGGCGGAGCTGCCGCGGCTCAGCTGAGCCGGGCGTGCCAGCGGACCGCCGAGGCGTCGGTCAGCGAGGCGACCTGGTCGACGACCACGCGCAGCCGTCCGGCATCGTCCCCGGCCGCTGCGTGGTCGGCCTGCAGGGCCGGCTCGAGCGGACCGGGTGCGGCCTGGAGGGCCTCGACCAGCTCCACCAGCATCAGGCGCTGCGCTTCGAGGGATGCCATGCGGTCCTCCGCCTGCATGACGAAGTGGGCGGCCAGGCCCTTCAGCACCCCGACCGCGAGCGCGGTCTGCTCGGGCACTACCAGGTCGGCCTCGT
>JBIOYO010000502.1:0-13801 GCA_044870175.1 Nocardioidaceae bacterium
GACGACGAGGGCAAGACCCATGTGGAGACGCCCACGAAGATCGTGGGGACCTCCGCGGCCATGGGGGCGCTGTGGGGCATGCTGTTCGGGCTGCTGTTCCTGGTGCCGGTCTTCGGACTGGCCCTCGGCGGCCTCATGGGTGCGGTCACCGGCAAGATGGGCAAGTCGGGGATCGACAAGGCGTTCCGCGACCAGGTGCAGTCCATGCTCACGCCGGGCTCGGCCGCGGTCGTGCTCATGGCCAGCAAGCTCACCGAGGACAAGTTCAGCGCCGCGATGGCGCCCTATGGCGGCAAGGTCCTCAAGACCTCGCTCTCGGAGGAGGACGAGAAGGAGCTGGCTCACGAGCTCTCCGGCACGTCTGACCAAGCCTGACCCGAAGCCGGCCCGCCCAACGCTGCCGGCGTCACCCCGAGCTGGTGGCGCCGGCAGGTCTGGTCTCAGGACGGTGTCGCCGGCTCCTGCGACCCGCCGGCCGTCGCCGGCTCTTGGCGTGGCTGCACGTCCGAGATGCCACCGGTGAGGAACAGCGCGACGAGGGCGATCAGCGCGAGCGTCGCCAGGGAGAGCCTCAGCCCGGCCAGGCGCGACGCCTCGTTCTGCGCCATGATCGCGTCGGCGGTGTCACCCTCGATGCCGGCGTCGGCCAGCGCCGTCTCCAGCGCGTCGTCGGGGATGAACGGGATCCCGCCGGCCAGCTCGACCTGCGCCGCCGACGACAGGTCCTCGGGGATGGCCTCGTTGTCCTGCACGCCGGACAGGAAGGAGGCCGTCAGGCCCGAGATCAGCACGGCACCCGCCAGCGCCGTCCCGATGGAGGCGCCGAGGTTGGTCAGCGTGTTCTGCAGGCCACCGACCTCGCCGCTCTGCTCGTCGGGCACAGACGACACCGTGACGCTGCCAAGCTGGGAGGCGAGGGCGCCGATCCCCAGCCCTGCCAGGAGCAGTGGCCAGGTGACCACCTCGGGCCCCGCGCCGAGGTCGAGCAACGCCATCAGCAGCACGATCCCGGCGAGGAGCAGCAGGAACCCCAGCCGCACGACGCGTCGAGGGGACACGTCGGGGAAGAGCCTCGGCACGCCCACGGCCGCCAGCAGCAACGTGACGGACAGCGGCAGGATCCTGACCCCGGTCTCGACCGCTGACAGTCCCAGCGCGACCGAGAGGAACAGCGGCACCGCGAAGAACAGGCCGGCCTGGAGGAGGAACTGGAAGAAGAACGAGGTCAGGCCACCGCGCAGCAGCCGGTTCTGCAGCATGGCCGGATCGACCAGGGTGGGGCGGCCGTGCTCGGTCTGGTGGCGCTGCCACCACAAGAAGACCCGCAGGACCAGGCCGCCGGCGAGGACCATCCACACCGCCGGCGAAAGCCCCGCGAGGGACGGAGCGCCCGGCTTCGGCACGACGAAGCCCCACGCCCCCCCCTGGAGGACTCCGAGGACGACCAGCGCCAGGCCCAGCGCCGAGAGCCCCGTGCCCGCGAGGTCCAGCCGGGCGCGAACCGGCGGGATGTCGGTGATCCGCCCGGTGAGAGCCAGGATCCCCCCGACCAGGAGGACCTCGCCGGCGAAGACCCATCGCCACGAGGCGTACGTCGTGAGGAGGCCGCCGATCAGCGGTCCGGCCGCCACCGCGATGGCCCCGGACGCCGCCACCAGCCCATATGCCCGGGGGCGTTCGGCGGGTCCGAAGTTGGCGGCGACAAGGGCGACGATGGCCGGCATGATCAGTGCCGCGCCGATGCCCTCCAGCAGGGACCAGCCGAGGATCAGCACCGGCAGGTTCGGGGCCAGTGCGGTGGTGAACGAGCCGGCACCGTAGATGACGCACCCGACCGCGAACGCACGCTTGCGGCCGACGATCTGGCCGATCTTGCCGCCTGTGATCATCAGCGTCGCCATCACCAGCGTGTACAGCGTGATGGCGGTCTGGATGCCCGTGACGTCCGTGCCGACGTCCTCGGCGACCGTGGCGATCGACACGTTCATCACCGAGCTGTCCAGCGTCATGAGGAACTGCGCCGACGACAGGGTCATCAGGACCAAGGCCGACCCGGCCGCACGACTAGTGGTCATGACCGCCACCTCCCGGCCTCATTGCACGGGACCCGGGCCGGCCCCGGATCATCCTCGCGGGGTGAACCCGGGACCGGGTCCGGCGCCGTCATCTTCTCATCCCGGGCGGGTGAGGCGCCCGCACCGCGGCGGCCGTAGAACAATGGAGCCACCCGCCGGCCTGTTCCTCCTCGAGACTGGAGCCATCGCAGTGACCACAGCCACCACCCCGGACACCACCGACGTGTACGGCCCCGTCGACTTCGTGCTCATCGAGTTCCCCCTGGACCGGCTCACCGGAGAGGCGGCGCCCGCGCTGCTCGACCTGGTCGAGCGCGGCCTGATCCGCGTCTATGACCTGCTGCTGATCAGCAAGGCCGAGGACGGCTCCGTCGAGGCGCTGGAGCTGAGCGAGGAGCCCGAGGCGGTCGCGGCGTTCGGCGACTTCGCCGGCGCCCGCACGGGGCTGCTCGACGACGACGACCTGCAGCAGGCCGCCGAGGTCATGCGCCCCGGCACGCTGGCGGCGCTTATCGTCTACGAGAACACCTGGGCCGTTCCGTTCGTCGCGGCGGTCCGCAACAGTGGTGGCGAGCTCGTCGCCAGCGCTCGCATCCCGGCCGGTGACATCATGGCCGCCCTGGACGCACTCGAAGCCAACGACTGAGGAGGACACCATGCCCGGATTGTTACGAGGAATGGCGCGAACCGCGGTGGTCGCCGGGACCGCGACGGCGGTCAGCGGGCGCGTCCAGCGCCGCCAGGCGGAGAAGTTCGCCGGTCGCGACGCCCAGATCGCCGCCGAGCGCGAGGCGGCGTACCAGCAGCAGTACGCACCCCAGCAGGCACCCCAGCAGTACGCCGCGCCACCGGAGCCAGCCCCGGCCGCACCCGCACCCGACCTGATCTCCGAGCTCAAGCAGCTCGCCGAGCTGCGCGACCAGGGCATCTTGACCGACGACGAGTTCGCGGCACAGAAGGCCAAGCTCCTGGCCAGGTAGGCCTCACCGCTCCGCTTCCCCGGCCGGCAGCCGCCCGTCCGCGACCGCCTCCCGGAGCGCCCCGTGGTCTCGCTCGTTCAGGTCGGCGTAGGCCTCTGCGAAGTCGACCAGGGCCCGCTCGAACCGGTCCGAGCGGCCGAGGTACGCCGCGATCGCGATCCGGTCGCCGGACCGGGCGTGGGCACGCGCCAGCGTCCAGCCGCAGCCCCGGGCGTACACCGCCAGACCGGTCGGCAGCATCCGCTCGACGGGGAACCCGAGCTTCCAGTCCCGCAGCTGGCGCACGTAGAAGTCGCGCTCGAGGCCGTCGATCCCGGTCGCCCGCTCCCACCCGAGGAAGACGTCGCTCACGGCCTGCATGAGCCGCTGGCCGGCCACCACCCGCTGACCCTGGTGGGTGTAGGCGCCGGCCCCGGCGTAGGGCTCCAGCACCGAGGCCTGAGCCTCCTTGGCCTGCAGCACCAGGGGCTCCGCGTCGTCGTCGGCCTCCATCAGGAGGACCCACGCACGGGTGCCCACGCTGCCCACGCCCACGACCTTCCGCGCCACGTGCACGAGCCGGAAATGGCCCAGGAGGTGGCGCCGGTCGTCGGACAGCGACGCCGCATAGCCCGCGAGCAGCTCGGCGAAGGCCTGCGCCAGCGCGTCCGCCTCCACGGTCGGCAGGAGCTCCTCCACCGGAACCACGAGGGGCGGGTCGCTCACGAAACGGCGCCGGCCGTCGACGACCTCGGTGAGCTTCGACAATGCCTGGAGACTGTTGCGGGTCCGTGCCTTGGCGATGAGGGCGTCGGTGGCCTTGGCCCGGCTCGGCTTCAGCTGGGTCCGCACGCGGCGGAGCTGCTTCTCCACGTCGAGGTGCGCGTACCACACACCGAGCGCCCCGGTGTCGGCGAAGTCGCGCATGGCGGTGCGGTACCTCTCCACCGCGGCCAGCACCACGGCCCGCTGCTCCCGCACGGTGAACCCGTTGTCGCGGGCCGCCACCACCAGGCTCGCCGCCAGGCGCTTGACGTCCCACTCGAAAGGTCCGGGCAGGGTCTCGTCGAAGTCGTTGACGTCGAAGACCAGGCGCCGTTCCGGCGAGGCGAACGCGCCGAAGTTGACCAGGTGCGCGTCCCCGCACAGCTGGACCCGGAGGCCCGAGGTCGGCGTGCGGGCGAGGTCGGCGGCCATGGGCAGGGCCGCACCGCGGTAGTAGGCGAACGGCGAGACCATCATCCGGCTGTGCCGCACGGGGACCAGCTCCGGCACCCGGGTCTCCGCCTGCGCCGCGAGGAGCGACACGGGGTCCCGCGACGCATCGGTGTCCAGCGAGGCATGAGCCGCCAGCGGCACGAGCGCTCGCAGGGCCTTGCCCGCCGCGGCACGCTCCGCCCGCCGTCCGACGCCGCGGTCGGAGGCGACGGCCGCGCCGGTCGTCATCGCGCCATCTCCGGGTCGGTCATCGCCCCTCCTGTGTCATTGGGTGGTGCCGCCGGCGCGGTCGGCGCCGGCCTCGGGTGCTTCACGACATCGTGGGGTGCCGGGGGCCGGCGGCGCGTCGTCCTCGGCGGATGAGTTCGAGCACGCGGGACCGGCGCGCGTGCGATCCTCATCCCACTAGTGGCACGGCGGTTGCCGGGTTCGCGCGGCGCGGGTGAGGATGGCGAGATGACAGGGCGGTTGCCCGTTCCGCTGGGCGGTCCGGCCTCATCGGAGCCGTCCGACATGCCCCCCGCCCTCCAGCTCAAGGTCCGGCCACCTGCCTGCCCACGTGACCTGGTCGTCCGGAACCGGCTGCTGGAACGGCTGGACGAGGGGACGAAGGGCCGGTGCACCCTGGTGGCCGCCGGGCCCGGCTACGGCAAGTCCGTCCTGATGGCGTCCTACCTCGCGCACCAGGACCGGTTCAGCCGGGTCGCCTGGCTGACTCTCGACCCGGTCGACGCCGACCCGCAACGGCTGGTCGCCCACCTGGTCGCCGCGCTGCAGGAGCCCTTCCGGTCCAGTCCGGAGGCGGCGGCGGAGCCCTTGCTCCAGCTGCGCCGGCCGCCGTCCTCGGCGAGCCGCACGTTCCTGGACGACGCCCTGCTTCCCGCGCTGGAGAGCGTCCGGGAGTCGATCCTGCTCGTCGTCGACGACGTCCACAACGTGGGGTCCTCCCCTGGCGCCGTGGGCATCCTCGACGTCCTGCTCCGGTGGGCTCCGCCGCCACTGCGCCTCGTCATGGCCGGACGGGCCGACCCCCCGCTCGGGCTGCAGCGGCTGCGGCTCGCAGGCCAGCTGACGACCCTGCGCCAGAAGGACCTGGCCTGCACGCGGGAGGAGACCGAGGCGGTCCTTCGTGCCTCGGGGCTGCGGCTGGCGCCCGCGGAGGTCAGGGCGCTGCACGAGCTGACACAGGGATGGCCCGCCGCGCTGCGCCTGTCGGTCCTGTCCATCCTCGAGCACGGCGCGGTCCCACAGCTCCTCGAGCGGTTCCTCGCCCACGACCTGGCCCTCGCCGACTACCTCACCAGCGAGGTCCTGCAGGGGCTGCCGGACACCCTGCGCGACTTCGTGGTGCGCGCGACCATCGACCCGATCGTCTGCGGCAGCCTCGTCGACGCGGTCTGCGGCTCCACCGGCACCGCCGCGGCCACACTCGCCGAGTGTGAGCGGCGCAACCTGTTCCTGACCCGGGTCCGCGACGACCAGGAGGAGTGGTACGCCTGGCACCACATGTTCGCCGGGCAGATGCAACGGCGTCTTGAGCTGGACGACCCCGCCGGCGCCCGGGAGTGCCACCTGACCGCCGCGCGCTGGTGGTGTGAGAACGACCCGGCGCGTGCCGCCCAGCACGCGGTCGCCGGCCGCGACCCGGGTCTGACCGCCCGGATCGTGGCCGAGGCCTGGGTGGACCTCGCACTGGCCGGCGAGTCCCGCACCCTGCTCGACCTCCTCGACATGCTGCCCGAGCAGCCGGAGCACCCCGCCGAGCTGCGTCTCGCCTCCTGCTACGCCCACATGCTGGAGGCGGAGACGGCGCGAGCGACCGCGGACCTGCAGGCCGCCGTCGCGGCCCGCTCGCAGGTCCCCGCCGCGACGCGCTGGAGGTTCGACGCCCTGGCCGCTTGGCTTCGCTTCCTGCTCGTCGAGCGGCACACGGCCCTGCGCGAGGCGGTCGACGAGGCCGGGCGCGTGCTGGAGGAGGCCCCGGACCACGCCGCGGCGACTGCCGGGCCCGCCTACGCGCTCGCCCTGCTCGCGGTGGGCATGGGGGAAGCCCGGCTGCAGGAGAACCTGCCGTCGGCCATCACACGACTGCGTGCGGCCGCCGAGACGGGCCGGCGGAGCGGGCTGGAGGTGCTCGAGCTGGTGGCGCGGGCCGAGCTCTGCATCCCGCTCATCGCCGAGGGGCGGCTCACCGACATCGAGCGCGCCGCCCACGACATCGTCGCGGAGGCACGACGGCGCGGGTGGGAGGACTTCGGGCCCGTGTCGGTGCCCTTGGGCTACCTCGGCTGGCTGGCCTACTGGCGAGGGGACGTCGCCGAGGCCCGCCGTACCCTCGCGCGGGCGTCGGAGATCTGCCCGACGGCCGACTGGAGCAGCCGAGGGCTCCTGGCCTACTTCCATGCCCGGGCCTGCCTTGCCGCCGGCGACGTTGAGGTGGCGGTGCGCGACCTGGCCGAGGCCCGAGCGCTCACCGACGCGGGGTGCGTGCCGCCGTACACCGACAGCATGCTGGCAGGCCTGGAGGCGGAGGTCCTGACCGCCACGGGCGACCTGGCGGCAGCGTTCGCCGCGGTGGACGGCGGCGATGGACCGGAGTACCGGATGACCGCGGCAACCCGGGCCGACCTCCTGCGCCGACGCGGTCGCGCGGAGGAGTCACTGTCGGTCCTGGACGGCCTGGTCGACCAGCCGTTCCCGCACATCCGCGTCCTGGAAGGGGTACTGCGCGCGCTGGCGCTCCACGACCTCGCTCAGGGCGATGCCTCGCACGCGGCTCTGGAGCGGGCCCTGGCAGCGGCCCGGCCCGCCGCACTCATGGGTCCGTTCCTCGCCCGGGCCGACGACCTGGCACCCCTCCTGGACGCGCACGTGCGCCGGGGCACGTCGCACGAGGCGTTCACCGTGCTCCTGGCCGAGCGGATGGCCCAACCGGTGGCGCAGGCGGCGACCGGGCGGCACGCCCGCCTCACGCAACGCGAGCTGAGCATCCTGCGCTACCTTCGGACCTCGATGCCCAACGCCGAGATCGCGGCGGAGCTCTACGTCTCGGTCAACACGGTGAAGACCCATGCCGCGGCGATCTACCGCAAGCTGGGTGTCTCCAGCCGCCGGCACGCGGTCCACCGCGCGGAGGCCCTGGGTCTGTTCGGGTCGTCCCCGCTGCACGGACCGCCGGTGCCGCCGGAGAGGCTCCAGGCACGCAGCGGGGTCTCGACGGTCCTGCTCCGGCGGTGACCCGCACTGGTCTACTTGCTAGTGAGAGCCGTGCCCCAGCCGGCGTAGCAGCGGCCCGCCGAGGAACACGAGCAGGAACACGGTCAGGGCCATCAGGCCGAGGATCGACGCGAGGTGCTGAGCGTGCTTCCAGCTGGCGCCGCCGAGGTAGCCCAGTGCCACCGAGAGCGCGACCCAGCCCAGGGCGCCGGCGACGTTGAAGGCGAGGAACCTGCGGTACGGCACTCCGGCCATCCCGGCCAGCCCGGGCACCATCACGCGGAGGGCGGCGGTGAACCTGCCGAAGAAGACCGCCGACGCGCCTCGACGGAGAAGGTAGGCCTCGGCCCGGTCCAGGTGGTCGTGCCTGACCCAGCGGCCGACGCTGCCGTGCAGCATCGCGTGGCCGTAGCGGCGGCCCACGGCGTACCCGATGCTGTCGCCAAGAACGGCGCCGACCACCCCGGCCAGGAAGACCGCCCAGAGGGCCACCACCCCTTGGTAGGCCAGCACCCCACCGAGCAGCAGGGAGATCTCGCCGGGGAACACGAAGCCGACGAAGGCCGACGACTCAAGCGCCGGGAGGACGAACGCGGCGACCAGCACCGCGAGGGGCGGCAGGCCCAGGATCAGCTGCGCTACCCGCTCGGTCACGTCGCACCGGGACCGCACAGGCGCGACGCGGGGATGGCTGCCGGACGCCGGTGGGCTCCCCGCTGCAACCACACCGGGTGGCCGCAGACGGTGGCGGCCCGACGGTAGTGCTCCAGCAGGGCGCGGGACACGCGGCCGTCTGGGTCCAGCCCCCAGGCGTGGTCTCGGTCCCACTGCACGAACCACGTCGGGCCCTGCGGCGACCGCAGCCGGCCGGCGAGGAGGTCGAGCGTGGGGTCGAGGGTACGTATCGGGAGGCTCCACGCGTAGGGGTAGGCCGGGGCCAGCCCGGAGGCCTCGAGCACGTTGGCGTGGGTGTAGGCCACGGTCAGCGTGTCCCCGGGGTGGGCGGACTCAGCGACCCAGCGACCGGTCGTGAACGATGCGCTGGTGGTGCCGAGGTTCTGGTAGGCCGCCACGGGCGCGCTGACCGAGGTCAGCGCTGCGACAGCGACGACCACCGCCCGCGTTGCCCGCCACCGACCGCCCGTGGTCCTCGCCGGGCCGGCGCTCGTGAGCCCTGCCGCCAGCGCGGTCATCGGGACGAGAGCGATGAGGTAGTGCGACCAGTAGCTGCCTCCCCCGACCACCCCGGCGGTCGCCACGGCCGTGGCGGCCCCGACCGCCGCCGTGAGGGGGTCGAGCCTGCGGAGCCGTCGCGCGTTGGCGACCGCGACGACGGCGAGCAGCACGACCAGGCCGGACACGACGGAGGTGACCCCGAGCTGGTGCAGTCGCTGCAACGGCGCTCGTAGCGACCAGCCCGCCAGCACCTGTGCCGCGTCGGCGCGGAACCCGTACATCGCGTAGACGAGGGCGCCGACCCGGTGCCGGGACCAGGCCCAGCCGAGCACCGCGGCGGACCCTGCCAGGGCGCCCACCGTGAACCAGCCCGCGAGCCGCCGGGCACGGTCCCGGCGGACCGGCCGAGCGACCACAGTGGCCACCAGGAGCACCGCGCCGAACACGACACCGTCGACGAAGCTCTGCTTGACGAAGACCGCGGTCGCCGCCGCCAGGCCGGCGAGCAGTCCGAGGCTCATGATCCGTGGGTGGCGCGCCGAACCGGCGTACAGCCCCTGCAGGAGGGCCGCGACCGACACCATCACCGCCGCGGCCGCGAGCAGCTCACCGTTGAGCTGCTCGGCGTGGAGCATCGAGCTCGAGGAGAACGCGAACGCCGTCCAGGCCGCCCACCCGGCGGCCGGCCGGCCACGCACCGCGCCGGCGGCCCACCCCGCCGCGGCAACCAGTCCGACCGCCACGACGAGCGCAGTCAGCCTGACTCCGTAGGGCCCCAGCAGGTCCGCCACGGCGAACGCCGCGACCAGCACCGGCGGGCGGTCCACCCAGGACGGACCGTACAAGAACGTGCCCGGCGCGTCCCAGTGGCGCGCCACCACCAGAAGGCCGCCCTCGTCGGCCCCGAGCCGCCGGCTCATGAAGAGCAGGTGCACGCAGACGGTCGCCACGCACGCGAGCAGCACCGGGTGCTTCGCCAGGGAGCCGGCCGCGAGAACCGGGCCGGGCCTGGGCGCGTCCGCCGGGACCGGACGGGTGAGGTCTCGCCCGGGAACCCAGATGGCCACACTGCGACGCTACGAACGCCGAACTGACACCAACCTGAACGCGCTTGAACGGGCGATGACATTCACGCGGCCGGAAGGGTCACCGTGAAGCGCGCCCCGCCTGAGGGGGCGTCGTCGACCTGCACCGAGCCACGTGTGCTGGCGACGACCTTGGCCACGATCGCCAACCCCAGGCCGGTCCCCCCGGCGTCTCTCGTGCGCGCGTCGTCCAGCCGCACGAACCGTCCGAACACCCGGTCGCGCTGGTCGGCGGGAACGCCGGTCCCGTCGTCGGTGACGACGAGGCGCACCGCCTCGGCGTCCTCGGCCAACGTGACCTCGACCCGGCTCCGCGCATGTCGCGCCGCGTTGCTCAGCAGGTTGCGGACCACCTGGGCGAACAGGACCTCCTCACCTCGCACCTGTCCCGCGCCGACCCCGGACACGTCGATCACGGGGCCGCCCGGCCGGCGCGCGCGTCTGGCCTCGGCGAGCACCACGTCGTCCAGGTCCACCAGGTGCCCTGTGTCGGGGTCCCGGTCCTCCAGCCTGGCCAGCGTCAGGAGTGCGGCCGCCATCTCCTCCATTCGCCGCTCCTCCGCCAGGACCTCCTCGCTGAGGACCACGACGTCGACCTGTTCGGGACGGCGGCGGGCGACCTCGGTGAGCTGCCGGATCACGGCAAGCGGCGACCGCAGCTCATGTGAGGCATCCGCGACGAACTGGCGCTGCGCCCGCTGAGATGCGTCGATTCGGTCCAGCATCTGGTTCAACGTCGTGGCCAGCCTGGAGATCTCGTCGCGCCCCTCGGGCTGTGGCAGTCGACGGTCCAGGTGGGCCGTCGTGATCGAGGCCGCCTCTCGCCGCATCGACTCCACCGGCCTCAACGCCTGTCCCACCGCCACCCACACCGCTGCGGCGAGCAGCCCAAGCCCGATCGGCAACGCCACGGTCAGCAACAGGCTCGTGGTGTTCCGTGCACGTCTCACCTGCTCCTCGGACTGCGCGACCAGCACGAGGTCACCCGTCCGCGCCCGTAGGGCGACCACCACGTAGGTGTCGTCGAGCCCCGGCACCGTGACCGACGTCCAGACCCCTGGCGTCCTGCGGAGCGGGTCGGTCAGCCGGCGATGGTCGCTGCCCACGATCACGCCCGACGGTGAGAGAACCTGGGTGACCACGTCGTCACGGGCCGTCACCGCGGCCTGCGCAGGGCTGGAGCCCTGGGCCAGCTGGGCCCTGATCGTCTCCACCTGCTGGGTCGCCGACGCGATCAGGGCCCGCTGGAGGTCACGGTGCAGCAGGTCCACGAACAGCGCCGCCCCCAGCACCCCCACGACCAGCGCGACGCTCGTGGCGGCCAGGGTCACCCGCACCCGCAGCGGCGCCGACAACCGCCTCACCCAGCCGGGCAGGTGCGAACGGCCACCCCGGCCCCTCACCCGTCCTCCGGCCCCCGCAGCCGGTAGCCCGAGCCGCGCAACGTCTCGATGTCGGTCCGGCCGAAGGGCCTGTCCACCTTGCGGCGCAGGCGTCCGACGTAGACCTCGACGATGTTGGGATCGCCCTCGAACGCGAAGTCCCACACGTTCTCCAGGATCTCCGCCTTGGTGATCACGACGCCAGCCCGGCGCATGAACAGCTCCATGAGTGCCAGCTCACGGGAGGTCAGCTCGATCACCTGTCCGGCTCGAGTGACGACCCTTCGTGCCGGGTCGTAGCGCAGCTCGCCCACCTGGATCACCGTGGGGCGCTCGGAAGCTCCACGACGCACCAGTGACCGCATCCGCGCCAGAACCACCTCGAAGCTGAACGGTTTGGTCACGTAGTCGTCGGCGCCGACGTCGAGCCCCTCGATCTCGTCCAGCTCCTCGTCGCGGGCGGTCAACATGAGGATCGGGGTCCAGTTCTCCTGCTCGCGCAGGCGACGGCAGACCTCGTAGCCGCTCAGCACGGGCAGCATGACGTCGAGCACGATGACGTCGTAGCTGCTCTCTGCGGCGTACCACAACGCCTCGGCGCCGTCCGCTGCCACGTCGACGGCGAAGCCCTCGGCCGCCAGCCCCGCCTTCAGCGAGGCCGCGAGCCGAGGCTCGTCCTCGACCACGAGCACGCGCACCGCACCTCTCCTCACCGGCCGCAGCCGGCACCAGTCGACAGCCTCGAACCTGTCAGCCGGCTGACAGGTTCCCGCACACATCCTGGAACCGTGACGGCTACCGAGGAGCTCACCGCCGGCACGACCCCCCGCACGACCCTGGTGTCCCGCCTCACCGAGCTTGCCAGCTTCCTCGGCGTCGGCGGCACCGCCTACGTCGTCGACGTCATCGTGTTCAACATCCTGCTCTCCGTCCCACCGTTCGCCACCTGGCACCCCTGGGTCGCGCGGACCCTGGCCGTCGCCGTGGCCGTGCTGGTGAGCTACGCCGGGAACCGGACCTTCACCTGGCGCAACCGCCGCGGCGCCGATCGCCGGCTCGAGGTCGCGCTCTTCGTGGTCCTCAACGCCGTCGGTCTCGGGATCTCCGTGGCGTGCCTCGTCGTGTCCCACGACATCCTCGGACTCACCGGCCGTCTCGCGGACAACGTCTCGGCCAACGTCGTCGGACTGCTGCTCGGGACCGCGTTCCGGTTCTGGAGCTACCGACGCTTCGTCTTCCTTCCACTCCCACCACCTGGCGGGGACGAGGCCGGCCATCGTCGCTGATGGCGCGGTGCCGCGGTCAGTGGGTTCTGGGCCTGAACCGTCGCTACCCTCACGAGGTGGCGACAACTCCCTCCATCGGGTTCGCGGCGGCGGTCGGCGGCCTCGCAGGAGCATCGCTTGCCGCGCGGCGCGGGGGCGGGGCGGCGGCGCGCGCCGCGCTGGTCGGCGCGGTCGGCCTCGGCACGTCGGAGGCGGTCGCACGCGCCCGCCAGAAGGAGGGCGAGATCCCGGCGCTCTGGCAGCGCATCGCGGTGAGCACCGCGCTCGCCGCACCCGTCGGGTGGGCAGCGGAGCAGCTGACCGGTGCGGGTCCGCTCGCGGTCGGCACGACCACGGGCACCGTGGTCGGGGCGCTGGGCCTGCGGCCGCAGAAGGTGGCCTTGGGCCCGGTCGTGGGCGTCGGGGTGGGCCGGGCACTCGCCGCGAGGCAGGCGCCGGGGTCCGTGGTGGCGAGCAGCACCGTGCTGGCGTACCGCAGCCTCTCCGGCCTGCTCTTCCGCGACGCCCAGCTGAGCCTCCTGGCCGAGCGGGTCAGCGCGGCCGACCTGCCGTTCGTCGTGCCCAGGCCCTCCCGGTCGACGTACGTGGGCACCGGCTATGTGCGGAGCCTTGCCGAGGAGCTCGGAGCCACCTACACGCCCGACGCCCCCGAGACCGGGATCGTGGCCTCTCTGGACGCGCTCGCCGGACCCGGGTTCGACCCGCAGCGGGTCGACCCGCTCGTGCGCGAGTTCTACGAGCGCACTACCCGGTTCGCCCTCGACATCGTCCCGCAGTGGCGGCTCTGGGTGCGGCCCGGCTACCTGCTGTACCGGACCCTTGTGGCGCGCCCCCTGGGCCAGGCGAGTGTGCCGATGAACCAGCGTGAGGCCCAGCGCGGCGTCCGCAGCCGCATCGACACGGTCACCGGGGTCGACGGCACGGTGTCGGTGCGCGGGTGGGTCCGGTCTTTCGCCGACGACGACGAGCCGATCATGGTCGGCATCTACACCAGCTACACCCACGGGGGCCGCGGCTACGTCAGCGTCGGCTTCCCGGTGCCGGAGGGGAGCTTCACCGCGACCCTCCTCCCCCGGTCACGGGCCGACGGGGGCCTGACGCTGACCAGCCGCGTCCCCGACGGGCAGGCCGGGCACTACCTCACCTACGTCGACACGGCGGCTGACGAGCTGACCGCCCTGGCCGTGCACGGCTTCGAGGAGCAGCTCGACGTCTTCGCCGACGACGGCGCGTTGCGCGCGGAGCATGCGTTCTGGGTCTTCGGTCTGCCCTTCCTGACCCTGCACTACCGGATCACGCGCAAGCCTGCGAGCTGACCCCGCGGCCTGTCCCAGGTCAGCGCAGGTTCAGCACCCAGTCGCCCCGCCCGTGGGTGCCGGCCGCGATGACCCCTTCGGGACGAGT
>JBIOYO010000503.1:0-7843 GCA_044870175.1 Nocardioidaceae bacterium
GGTCCAGGTCGCCGACCCCGATGACCAGGTCGTAGGCCGAGACGCTCCGGGCCAGACGCCGGGCGGAACCGAACGAGCCGTCGTCGCGACCCCGGTAGAGCCAGAGCCCGCCACCGCGCCCGCGGCCAACGACGTCGTCCCTGCCGTCGCCGTCCCAGTCGCCCACCCCGGTCAGCGCGTCCAGCGTGGCGAACCGGTCGGTCACCAGCCGGGTGCGCGCGAACGTCGCCTTGGCGGTGCCGCGGAAGACCCGGGCGGTGCCGGTACGCCGGTCCCACACCAGCAGGTCCCTGCGGCCGTCGCCGGTGAGGTCTCCGGCCACGATCACCCGGCCGCGCTCCGGCAGGCCCCGGGCGGCCGGCGTGCGCGGAGTGAACAGCGTCTGCCCACCGGTCCGGACCAGGCTCACCTGCTTGGTCTCCGCGTCGCGGACGACCAGGTCCGGCCACCGGGCGCCGGAGAGGTTCGTGCGTGGCGCGGGGACGACCCGGGCCGCGCCCGCCCGCTGGTACCGCGCGGCCAGCGTGCGGATCCTTGGCAGCTGCGCATAGAGGTACCGCCCCGGGCAGGCGGTCGAGCCCGCGTCGCGGTGGCCGCTGATCGCCTGGAAGTAGCGCGACCCGAGCCGCTGCCGGGTCGACGTGGCCGAGACACCCGCCAGCGACAGCTTCCAGGCGAACAGCCGGGCGTAGGCGTCGAGCATCGCCGCCGTGGGCCGGGCCGTCTCGAAGTTGCCGATCGCGGACATGGCGAAGGAGTAGTCGTTGTACCCGAGCGTGTGCGCCCCGACGACGGGCCGCGCCACGCCGCCGTACCGGCCCTCCCAGATCCGGCCGAACCGGTCGACCAGGAAGTTGTAGCCGATGTCGCTCCAGCCCCGGGACTGGGTGTGGTAGGCGTAGATGCCGCGGATGATGGCCGGCACCTGCGAGCGGGTGTAGTTGTTCGCGTTGACGGTGTGGTGCACGAAGCCCGCCTTGATCGTGCCGTACCGCAGCGACGAGGCATCACGCATGCGCTCGTCGGCGCGCCACTGCGCGCGGGTGCGGATCACCGGTCGCGGCACCGGGGTGGTCCGGGCGGCCAGACTCGCCGACGCGGCCACGGCACCGGTGCCGGCGCGGGGCGACGTGGCCGCGACCATGGTCGCCGCCCCGCCGGTCGGGTCGCCGGTCGGGTCGGCGGTCTGGCCGGCGGAGTCGGCGGCCTGGTCGGGGCCGCCGGGGTTCACCAGCGCCAGCGACATGTCGTCCGGCGTGGTCCCGTCGACCGTGGTCGCCCGCACCTGGACATCCTCGACGTTCCCGACGACGACCGGGTCGGTTCCGTCGCGGACGTCGGCGATCTCCTCGGGGTCGGCCTCGTGCTCGGGGTCGTTCTGTACCGGCTGCCACGTCGACCAGGTGTCCCCGGACTTCGTCCTGAGCTCGATCTCGATCTGGTCGCGCCCCCAGGCCTGGTCCGAGGGCCGCCAGGTGATGCCGACGGTGGCGTAGCCGTCGACCCGCTCGGGGGCGCTCAGGACGCTGAGCCTCGTGGGCGATGTGGTCAGTCCGGCGTTCGTGATGACGCTCTCCGACCGCTCGGAGAGCGCGCGGAGGCCTTGCCGGTCGATGCCGTCCAGCGGCACCTCGCGGACGACCGGGTGGATCGGCGTGGTCGCCACGGGCGTGGCCGCGGCGGTCGCAGGAGGCCGGGCCGTGGGCGCCTGGGCGACGGGTGCCGGCGCGACGATGTCCAGGCTCACCACGCTGGCCGCGGAGACCGCGACGGCCAGGACGACGGCGAAGGCGATCGCCTGCTGGCACACCAGCACGAACCGGCTTCGGAGGTCTGACATGAGGTGCTCTTCTCGGTGAGATGGTCACACGAGTACCAAATTTCACATCAGTCACAGACGGTGGCAATGGGTGCGAAAGAACTACACACCTGTAATTCAGTAGGGCTGACAATAACTACAGGGCTGTGATTCCCGGGAGAGCTCGGCTCAGATGTCGGCGCCGAGCTCGGCGTCCAGCTCGTCCTCCCCCTGGTCCTCCCCCTCGGAGGAGACGTCGTCGGGCTCGTCGTCGTACTTCAGGAACCGGATGGCCTCGTCCGCGGGACCGTCGAAGGCTAGGTGGCCGCCGTCGAGGACCAGCACCCGCGCGCACATCCGGCGCACCGACGGCGCGGAGTGGCTGACGTAGAACATCGTCCGGCCCTCCGACCGGATCTGCTCCATGCGCTGCATGCACTTGCGCTTGAACGGCTTGTCGCCGACCGCGAGCACCTCGTCGATGAGGAAGATGTCGCAGTCGGTGTGGACGGCGACGGCGAAGCCGAGCCGGGAGAACATGCCCGAGGAGTAGTAGCCGACGGGGGAGTCGATGAACCTGCCGATGTCGGCGAACTCCACGATCTGCTCGAACCTGGCCTTGGTCTCCTTCTCCGACATGCCGAGGATCGCCGCGTTGAGGAACACGTTGTCCCGGCCGGTCAGCTGAGGATGGAAACCGGCCCCGGTGGCGATCAGCCCGGCGATCCGGCCGCGCGTCAGCACCGTGCCCTCGTCGGGCTTCATCACCCCACTGACGATCTTGAGCAGCGTCGACTTGCCGGACCCGTTGAGCCCCATCAGCCCGATCGACTCGCCCTGGTGCACGGTGAACGAGACCCTGTGCAGCGCGTCGAAGGTGTCGCTGATGGCCTGCCGCCGGGCAGCCGCCATGGCCATCTGCTTCAGCGTCCGGTGGTAGCGCAAGGTGAACCGCTTGCTCACACCGTGGACGGCGATGGACTCGCTCATCGTGTGGTCATCTCCGTCAGAGCCGCTCCACGATGCGGCCCTCGAGGCGGGTGAACAGCCGCTGGGCGAACCAGACGAACAAGACGCCGACCACCAGGGTCGCCAGCGCCCGCGTGAACAGGTGGTCGGGCATGTAGCCCTCGGTGGACACGCCGTCGGGGAACGTGGGGAGCCAGAAGCAGTCCTGCAGCAGCAGCACCGCCTGCGCCAGCGGGTTGAGCAGGTAGAGCTGCTTGACCCACTCCGGGAAGCTCGACTCGGCCAACCGCTGCCATGGGTAGATCATCGGCACCAGCCAGTGGGTGAACAGCGTCAGCATCGACACCACCTGGGCGAAGTCGCGGAAGAAGACGTTGGCCGCGCTGAAGATCAGGGCCAGCGCGACCCCGAACATCGTGAGGATCGCGAAGCCGAGGAGCCCCGCGGCCAGGTTCGACGGGGTGGGTGACCAGCCCACAGACAGCGATGCGACCAGCAGGATGGCGATCTGGGGGATGGTGTGGATGCCGGAGACGATCATCGAGGCGACCGGGAACATCTCTCGCGGCATTGCCATCTTCCGCACGATGGCCTTGTTGCGCAGGATTGACCGGGTGCCGGAGGTGAACGTCTCGGTGAAGTAGTGCACGAACGCCAGCCCGCAGAACATGTGGATCGCGAAGTTCGGCACGTTCTTGTGCAGGCCGAGGATCCCGCCGATCACGAAGTAGTACATCAAGAAGCGCGCGAGCGGCAGCACGTAGGACCACAGCAGGCCGAGGAAGGACCCGTTGTAGCGAGCCTGGATGTCCTTCTGCACCAGGAGCTTGAGCAGGTAGCGGCGGCGGAACACGTCGACGAGCCCGGCGTTGTAGTACGGCGGGACCAGCGGCGCGTCCGGCACCCGGTCCGGATCGACGACGTGCGGGACCGGTCCGCCCAGCGGCGGTCGCGCGCCGCCCGTCGTCACCGGTCCTCCTCCGCCGCCTCGAAGGTCGACTTCCACGCCTCGGGCGAGGTGATCTCGGGCAGCCGGTCGCGGTAGAGCGCGGCCAGCCTCGGCCACTCGCGCAGCAGCTCCTGGTGGATCTGCACGGTGCGGGCGAGCAGCTCCCCGAAGCGCTCGGGGTCCCGGCGGTAGAGCGCCACCGACGTGCCGTCGGGCATGGACACGACCGCGGAGTCGAAGCGAGCCAATCGGTACCACTTGGCGTCCATCGCCGGCACCTGCGCCTCAGGGAAGGAGCGGGACAGGTCGCGCGGGGACCGCAGCTGGCGGAGCGGGGCGAGAAGGGCCGTCCGCAGCTGGGTCAGCCGGCCGGGGATGTCGGTGACCCCGTCGCGACCCTTGCGGGGCGGCCGCCTGCGGCGCACCGGCGGGAACGCCTCGGGGTCCGGCTCGAGGCGGGCGTCGCTGAACTGGCCGGCGAGCCGCCGCACGTCCGCCAGCCGGGTGGGCAGGTCGGCGTGCAGGTGGTCGGGTCCGGCGAGCACGTCCTCCAGAGCGAGATGCCGCAGCTCGACGGTGGAGTACTGCATCGAGACCAGGTGCTTGACCTGGTGGTTGAGGCTCTCACGCACCATGCGGCCGCCCCGGGGGTACGGCGAGTGCAGCAGCGCGGCGATGAACCGGTTGCGCTGGTGGAAGTACGACTGCCAGTCCAGCGCGTCGTTCTTGTCGGTCCAGGGGATGTGCCAGACGGCGGCGCCGGGCAGGCTCACCGTCGGGAAGCCGGCCTGCTTCGCGCGGAGCCCGAACTCCGAGTCGTCCCACTTGATGAACAGCGGCAGCGACAGGCCGACCTCGCGCAGGACCTCGACCGGGATCAGGCACATGAACCACCCGTTGTAGTCGACGTCGACCCGCTTGTGCAGCCAGCGCGCGGAGCGCAGGTTGCGCCCGTCGAAGTCCCAGTCGGTGAACACGCCCGGCGCGGAGCCCCACCAGAACCGCCACGGCTCGACCATCTCCCCGAAGCTGTGCAGGCGCGCCTTGGAGTAGAGGCTGAACATGTGCCCGCCCACGATCGTCGGCCGGCGGGCCAGGTCGGCGAAGGTCACCGCGCGGACGATCCCCTCCGGCTCGCACACCACGTCGTCGTCCATGCACAGGAAGTACGTCGCCGTGCCCCGGACCAGCGTCTCGCGCTGGCCCCGCGCGTAGCCTCCCGAGCCGCCGAGGTTGGCCTGCTCGATCACCCGCAGTGTGCTCCCGAGCGACGCCTCCGCCTTCGCGAAGGCCGGGGAGTCGTAGACCTTCTGGCTGCCCTGCTCCACGACCAGCACCTGGTCGAGCAGGCCGCGGAGACCTTGGTCCGTGCCGATCTGCGCAAGCAGGTTGGCGCAGAAGTCCGGCCGGTTCATCGTCGTGATGCCGATGGTGACCGACCCCGGCTCGGCGCGGTCCGCGGGCACCTCCGCGGTCCACTCGGCGCTCTCCACGACGACGTCGGCGTCGCCGGCTACCACGTCGTACCAGTACCACCCGCCGTCCACGAACGGCTTCAGCGAGAGGTCGAAGACGAAGGTGCCGGCGTCCGTGTCGCCGGTCAGACCGGAGTCGACCCGCTGCGACCGGCCGTCGGCGGTGGACCGGTAGACCGTCACCGTGGCGCCCCGGCCGGCCAGCCGCACCGTCAGGGTCACGTTCCGGACGACGGTCCACCGTCGCCAGTAGCTGGCGGGGAACGCGTTGAAGTAGGTGCCGAAGGACAGCCGCTCCCCTACCGGGACCCGCATCGCGTGCCGGCTCTCGATCAGGTCCGGGTGCAGCGACCTGCGCTGGGACGACGACTGGCGCAGCGACGCCGCGTGCAGGTCGCGCGCGGAGCGGTTGGCGCCCACCTCGTACTTGTCCATGTCGAGGACGGCCGGGTCGGGGTCGACGTAGAGCCGCATGACGTCGAGGTCGCGGTCCAGGGGCAGGATCTGCCTCTGCAGCAGCCGGGTCACCGTGCCCGTCTCCGGGACGACGGCGGTGCTCGTGGGGGTGGTCATGCGTCCACCCCGCCGGACTCCAGGCTGCCCGCACCGGTGAAGTAGGGCCGGAGCTTGTTGTCGTACATCGACAGCGCCGACCCGATCGCCATGTGCATGTCGAGGTACTTGTACGTGCCGAGTCGGCCACCGAAGAGCACGAGCTCCTCCTTCCTCGCCAGGTCGCGGTAGCGCAGCAGCTTCTCGCGGTCCGCGGGCGTGTTGACCGGGTAGTAGGGCTCGTCGTCGTCGGTGGCGAACCGGGAGTACTCGTGGACGATGACCGTCTTCCCGGGCAGGTACGTCCGCTCGGGGTGGAAGTGCTTGAACTCGTGGATCCGCGTGTATGGCACCTCGATGTCGTTGTAGTTCATCACCGCACAGCCCTGGTAGTCGTCGACCGGCCTGACCTCCCGCTCGAGGTCGACGGTCCGCCAGGAAAGCCTGCCCTCGCTGTGGCCGAAGTACTCGTCGACGGGGCCCGTGTAGACCACCGGCACCCGGCCGGCGTAGTCGCCGCGCTCGCGCAGGAAGTCGGTCTCCAGGCGCACCTCGATGCCGGGGTGGTCCGCCATGCGCTCCAGCCACGCCGTGTAGCCGTCGACCGGAAGGCCCTCGTAGGTGTCGTTGAAGTAGCGGTTGTCGAAGGTGTACCGCACCGGGAGGCGGGTGATGATGTCGGCGCTCAGCTGGGTCGGGTCGGTCTGCCACTGCTTGGCGGTGTAGCCCTTGACGAACGCCTCGTAGAGGGGGCGCCCGATCAGGGAGATCGCCTTCTCCTCCAGGTTGGTCGCCGAGGCGGTGTCGATCTCGCTGGCCTGCGAGGCGATCAGCGCGCGCGCCTCGTCGGGGGTGTGGCTGCGGCCGAAGAACTGGTTGACCATGCCGAGGTTCATCGGGAACGAGTAGACCTGCCCCCGGTACATCGCGAAGACCCGGTGCTGGTACGGCGTGAACGCGGTGAACCGGTTGACGTACTCCCACACCCGCTCGTTGCTGGTGTGGAACAGGTGCGCGCCGTACACGTGCACCTCGATGCCGGTCTCGGGGTCCGGCTCGGAGTAGGCGTTGCCGCCGAGGTGGTGGCGCCGCTCCAGCACGAGCACCTTCAGCCCGAGGTCGCGCGCGCAGCGTTCGGCGACCGTCAGCCCGAAGAACCCGGACCCGACGACCACGAGGTCGGCGTTCACTGCGTCTGCTCCTTGCGTCGGATCCACTGGCCGGGCCTCAGTCTAGGTGGCCCGGCGGCCGCCGACGCGCGAGCGCGGGGGCGTCCCGGATGGCCCGGGTCACGTTGCGGGTCTCGTCGAGGCGGCCGCGGACGGCGGCGAGGAGGGCGACGGTGACGGCGATCGCGTAGGGCTTGAGCCGCACCGCCAGGTTCTCGCCGTACCGCAGGTGCACGACGAACAGGTTGCGGTACATGTAGTAGCCCTTCCAGCCGCGCGTGTCGTGCTGCTGGTCGAAGTCGAGCTGCCGGACCAGGACGGCGTCCCGCAGCCCGACCACCGGGTACCCCGCCCGCCGGATCCGCAGCGCCCAGTCGACGTCGTCGTAGAAGATGAAGAAGCCCGAGTCGGGCAGCCCGACCGAGGCGACCACGTCGCGGGCGACCATGAAGCCCTCGAAGGCCACGTTCTCCAACGGCACTGCGACCGGCATGGCGCCGCGGCTGCCGTACCGCTGCTCCACCGACTCGCGCTTGGGGCGCACCGCGAACGGGTTGCGCAGGTCGAAGCGGGTCGCCGCCTTCTCGCACAGCCGGCCGGTCGTGTCCTGCCTCGTCGCCATCAGCGCCGGTCCGGGGTCGGCCACGAGCGCGGCCAGACAGTCCGGTGCGGCCACGACGTCGTCGTCCATCAGCCAGATGCGGTCGTGTCCGGCCTCGAACGCGGTCCGGACGCCGAGCGCGAACCCTCCGGCGCCACCCAGGTTCTGCTCCGAGCGCACGACCCGCAGCGGCAGGTCGGAGCGCTCCGCCAGCAGCGCGGCGGTCCCGTCCGTGCTGGCGTTGTCGACCACGATGACGAGGTCCGGCTGCCGGCGCGACGCGGCGAGCCCGTCCAGGCATGCCCCGAGCAGGCCGGCGCGGTTGTGGGT
>JBIOYO010000504.1:0-8223 GCA_044870175.1 Nocardioidaceae bacterium
CGGCGCCGGCCGCCCCCCGGGACGAGGTCGTCGACGCGGTGGTGTCGATCGTCGCGGAGCTCACCGGCTACCCCGAGGAGCTGCTCGACCTGGACCTGGACCTGGAGGCCGACCTCGGCGTCGACACGGTCAAGCAGGCCGAGGTGTTCGCCGCGGTCCGCGAGCGGTTCGGCGTGGAGCGCGACGACACGTTGTCGCTGCGGGAGTTCCCCACCCTGACCCACGTGGTCGCCTGGGTCCGCGACAAGACCGGCATCCAGGCGCCATCCGCCACCCCCGCGGCGGCTCCCGTGACTGAAGGCGCGGCTCCCGCCGCGGCGCGCGCCGCGGAGCCCGAGGCCGCCGGCGTCGCGACCAGCCCCGCCGTCGTCGGTGACCTCGACGCGGTGGACCGGCTCCCCCGCCGGGTGCCGGTGCCGACGCTGCGGCCGGCGCTCGAGCAGTGCGTGCCCACGGGCGTGACCCTCGGCGAGGGGGTGCGCGTCGTCGTCATGCGCGACGAGGGCGGCGTGGCCGACGCACTGGTCAAGCGGCTGACGAAGGCCGGGGCGACAGCCCTCACCCTCGACCCGGGCACGCCCACCGACGAGATCGCCGGGCAGGTCGACCAGTGGCGCGCCGACGGCGACATCGCCGGCGTCTACTGGCTGGCGGCGCTCGACGACGAGGGCCCGCACGCGGACCTCGACCTCGACGGCTGGCGCGAGGCGCTGCGCCGCCGGGTGAAGGCGCTCTACGCGACCATGCGCAGGCTGTACGACGACAGCCCGTTCCTGGTCACCGGCACGCGTCTCGGCGGCTTCCACGGCTACGACGACGCGGGGGCGTCTGCTCCCATGGGCGGCGCGGTCACGGGCTTCGCCAAGTCGTACAAGCGCGAGCGCCCGGACGCACTGGTCAAGGCGGTGGACTTCTCACCGAGCCGCAAGACCGCCGCGCTGGCCGACGTGCTGGTCGAGGAGACGCTCACCGACCCGGGCTGCGTCGAGGTCGGCCGCCTCGACGGCCGGCGCTGGGGCGTCGGCCTGGCCCTGCGGCCGTTCCCGCCGCAGGACCGCCCGGCCGAGGGCGCGACAGCGCTCGGCGCGGACAGCACCGTGCTCGTGACCGGGGCGGCCGGGAGCATCGTCGCGGCCATCACCGCCGACCTGGCCAAGGCGTCCGGCGCGACGTTCCACCTGCTCGACCTGACTCCGGAGCCGGACCCTGCCGACCCCGACCTGGCGCAGTACGTCGCGGACAAGGACGGCTTCAAGTCGGTCCTCGCCGCGCGGATGAAGGAGCGCGGTGAGCGGCCCACCCCGGTCGCGATCGAGCGCGAGCTGGCCGGCTACGAGCGGCTCACCGCCGCGCTGACCGCGGTCAACGCGGTCCGCGACGCCGGTGGCACCGCCCACTACCACGCGGTGGACCTCACCGACACCGACGCCGTTGCCGGCGTGGTGGGCAAGGTCGCCGAGACCAGCGGCAGGATCGACCTGCTCCTCCACGCCGCCGGGGTCGAGGTGAGCCGCGCGCTCCCGGACAAGGAGCCGCGCGAGTTCGACCTGGTCCTCGACGTCAAGGCCAACGGCTGGTTCAACCTGCTGTCGGCGGCACGCGACCTGCCCATCGGTGCGACCGTGGTGTTCTCCTCGGTCGCGGGCCGGTTCGGAAACGCCGGCCAGACCGACTACGCGGCGGCGAACGACCTGCTGTGCAAGATCACCAGCAGCTTCCGTCGTACCCGCCCGGACACCCGCGGGCTGGCGCTGGACTGGACGGCGTGGGGCGGCATCGGCATGGCGACCCGGGGCTCCATCCCCAAGATCATGGAGATGGCCGGCGTGCAGATGCTGCCGCCGGAGGCCGGGGTGGCCTGGATCCGCCGCGAGCTGACGTCCCACCCGTACCACGGTGAGGTCGTCGTCGCCGGTGTCCTCGGCCGGATGGCCGAGGGCTACCACCCGACCGGTGGCCTCGACATCTCCGCCGTCGACCTGACCGGTGCCGGCCCGCTGGTCGGCGAGGTGGTGGCGGCAGACGTCCACGACGGGCTGGTCGTGCGGACCACGCTGGACCCGAAGGCCCAGCCGTTCCTCGACGACCACCGCATCGACGGCACACCGGTGCTGCCCGGGGTCATGGGCATGGAGGCGTTCGCCGAGGCGTCCCGGCTGCTGGTGCCCGACCAGACCGTCGCCTCGGTGGAGGACGTGGACTTCATGGCCCCGGTGAAGTTCTACCGCGACCAGCCGCGCACCCTGACCATCACCGCTGGCATCCGGCCCGACGGCGAGGACCTGGTCGCGGGTTGCCGGCTGGAGGCCGAGCGCGTCCTGCCCGGCAGCGACGTCCCGCAGCGGACGGTGCACTTCACCGGGTCGGTGCGGCTGGCCGCGGCTCCTCCCGACCTGGACGAGGACGCCGAGGCGGCGGTGCCGGTCGACAAGGCCGAGGACGCGCCGGCGGTGCCGCCGGAGGACGTGTACCGGATGTACTTCCACGGTCCGGCGTACCAGGTGGTCGGAGAGGCCTGGCAGCAGAACGGCGGCGCCGTCGGACGCTTCGCCTCCGACCTCCCGCCCGACCGTGAGGAGGGCGCCGCGCCGACCGTGCTCGGTCCCCGGCTCGTGGAGCTGTGCTTCCAGGTCGCCGGGCTCTGGGAGGCCGGGGCCGAGGGCCGGCTGGCCCTGCCGGCCCACGTGGACCGGCTCCGGCTGCGGCACACCCCCACCGCCGAGCCGGACGACCCCGCGCAGACGGTGGCGGTCGCGGAGCCCGCCGGCCAGCCCGGCAGCTTCGACTGCAGGGTGCAAGGCGCCGGGGGGGCGGTGCTGCTCAGGCTGGAGGGCTACCGCACGGTGCCCATGCCCGGCGAGCTCACCGAGGACGTCCGCGCACCGCTGCGCGACGTCATGACCCGCGCGTCCGACGACAGCGGCGCCGACGACAGCAGCGAAGGGACCGAAGGGACCGAGTCGTGAAGCAGATCCGCAGGCTGGGGATCGTCAACCGGGGTGAGCCCGCGATGCGCGTGCTCACCGCGGTCGCCGAGCTGAACCGTCTCGACGGCGACCGCGGCGGCGACCAGCAGGGCATCAGCACCGTCGCCGTCTACACCGAGCCGGACGCCGACGCGTGGTTCGTGCAGGAGGCCGACGAGGCCGTGTGCCTCGGCGAGGCGACGTACCTCGACCCTGCGGACGGCCACCGGAAGTCCAGCTACCTCGACGAGGCCGCCGTCGTCGCGGCCCTCGTCGAGGCGCAGTGCGACGCGGTGTGGGTCGGATGGGGCTTCGTGTCCGAGCGGGCCTCGTTCGCCCAGCGGTGCGAGGAGGCCGGCATCACCTTCGTCGGCCCGGACAGCCAGACGATCCGCATGCTCGGCGACAAGGTCCGCTCGAAGCGGCTCGCCGAGGAGGCCGACGTGCCCAACGTCCCCTGGAGCGGCGGCCCCGTCGACGACCCGGAGGAGGCGGCGGCGCAGGCGGAGAAGCTCGGCTACCCGGTCGTGATCAAGGCCTCCGCGGGCGGCGGCGGGAGGGGCATCCGGATCGCCCGTACGCCGGAGGAGCTGCCCGGTGCGCTGGCGTCCGCGCGCGGCGAGGCCGAGCTGGCCTTCGGCGACCCGACCGTCTTCCTGGAGCAGTTCGTCACCGCCGCCCGCCACGTCGAGGTGCAGGTGATCGCCGACGCCTACGGCACCACCTGGGCGGTCGGCGTCCGGGACTGCAGCGTGCAGCGCCGCAACCAGAAGGTCATCGAGGAGTCGGCGTCCACCGCGCTCGACCGAAGCCACGACGACGCGGTCCGCGCCGCGGCGGTGCGGCTGGCGAAGGCGGCCGGCTACCGCAACGCGGGGACCGTGGAGTTCCTGGTCGACCCGGAGTCGAAGTCGTTCCTGTTCATGGAGGTCAACACCCGCCTCCAGGTGGAGCACCCGGTGACGGAGGCGACCACCGGGCTGGACCTGGTCAAGCTCCAGCTGCACGTGGCGGGCGGCGGTCGCCTCGAGGGCGAGCCGCCGGCCACCAACGGCCACGCCGTGGAGGCCCGCCTGTGCGCGGAGGACCCCGAGCAGGGCTTCGTCCCGGCACCAGGCCGGGTCGCGATGCTCCGGCTGGCCAGCGGCACGGGCGTCCGCGTGGACTCCGGGGTCCGGCAGGGCGACTCGATCTCCGCGGCCTTCGACTCGATGATCGCGAAGGTCATCGCCTGGGGCGCCGACCGCGACGAGGCGATCGCGCGGCTGCGACGGGCGCTCGCGCAGAGCGCCGCCGTCGTGCAGGGCGGCAGCACCAACCGGTCGTTCCTGATCGGCCTCCTCGACCGTCCCGAGGTGCGCTCGGGCGACGTCGACAACCGCTGGCTCGACGGCGTCACCGCCGCGGGCGAGCACCTTCCCGCCCCCGACCCCCTCGCGCTCCTGGTCGCCGCGGTCGAGGCCTACAAGGCCGACCACGCGACGGTGGAGGCGGCCTTCCACGCCGGCGCGAGGCGTGGCCGGCCGGAGGGACCGGAGCGGATCGGCACCAAGGTGCAGCTGCGCTACGCCGGCGTGGGCTACGACCTGGAGGTGTACCGCACCTCCCCCGGCTCCTACCGGGTGCGGCACGGCAACGTCGCGGCCGACCTCGAGGTGACCGTGCTCAACGAGTTCGAGCGACGGGCCCGCTGCGCGGGCCGGCACTACCGGGTGGTCGCGCAGTCCCAGGGTGCGGCGTTCCGGATCGTCGTGGACGACAAGACCCATCTGGTCGTCCGCGACGACGGCGGGGTGGTCCGCGCGGGGTGGCCGGCGTTCGTCGTGTCCATCCTGGTCAGGCCCGGTGACGTCGTGGCGGAGGGCGACCCGGTCGCGGTGCTGGAGAGCATGAAGATGGAGTCCACCGTCACCGCGCCGTACGCCGGTGAGGTGGCCGGCGTCGACGTGGCGGCCAACGTCCAGGTCGCGGCCGGCGCCTCGCTGCTGCGGATCAAGGCGCACGACACCGACGTCGCCGCGACGCCCAGCGACGGCGAGCTGGACCTGCACGGCCTGGAGGCGCGCCCCGACGCGGGCAAGCCGCTGTGCGAGCGGGTCTTCGGACAGCTGCGCAGCTACCTGCTCGGCTACGACCTCGACCCGCGCGCGTTGAGGCGGCTGCTCACCGAGCAGCGCCGGCTCGGCGAGGTCAGCCCACCGGCCGACCCCGGCCTGCTGCACTGCGAGGACGGGCTGCTCGACCTCTTCGCCGAGGTCTCGGCGCTGTACCGGCCACGCACGGAGACCGAGCCGGACGACTCGCTGACGGCCAGCAGCACGCAGGAGTACCTGCTGTCCTACCTGCAGTGGCTCGACGTCGACCGCGCCGGCCTGCCCGAGGAGTACCGCGGCCGGCTGGAGCAGGCGCTGGCCCGGTACGGCGTCACCTCGTTGGACCGGACGTCGCAGCTGTACTCCGCCGTCGTGTGGATGTTCCGGTCGTTCTCGCGGGTCGCCGAGCTGGCTCCGGTCGTGGTGTCGATCCTGGAGCGCCGGCTCCGCGCCGGGGCGGAGCTCGCCGCGTCGGCCGACGACGCGATGCGGGCCCGGCTCGACCGGCTCGCCCAGGGGTCGCAGGGGCGGCACCAGGTCGTCGCCGAGCTGGCCCGCGACGTCAGGTTCCGCTACTTCGACGAACCGGTGCTGGAGTCGCTGGTCGCCGAGGAGTACGCCGAGACCGAGCTCGTGCTGGACGCGCTGACGGCGGACCCGTCCGGCCCGGACCGCACGGCGCAGATCGACCGGCTGGTCCGGTCCCCCCACCCGCAGCGGGGCCCGTTGCTGCGCCGGTGGCTGGACACCGACGACGAGGCGCTGCGCAACGCGATCCTGGAGACGTACGCCCGCAGGTTCTACCGGATCCGCGACCTGCACGGCCTGCGCTTCGAGACCCACGCGGGACACCAGCTGTGCCTGGCCGACTACGAGTTCGAGAACAAGCACATCCGGCTGGTCGTCGCCTACGCGCCGCTGACCGACCTGGCGGGAGTCGCGCAGGCCGTGGCCGAGCACCTGGCCGGCGACCCGACCGACCGTGCGGTGACCGTCGACCTGTCCACGTGGCGGGCCGGCGACCAGCCGCCAATCGACCAGACCGCCGACCAGGTGGCGGCCCTGCTGGAGGGCTGCGACTTCGGCTGCGCGCCGTGGCGGCTCGACGTCACTCTCACCAGCACCGGCGGAGAGCTGCCCGAGCACTTCCGCACCCAGCACCTGAGCTTCCGGCCGCGTGCCGGGGGCGGCATGCGGGAGGACCTGCTCTACCGCAACCTGCACCCGATGCTCGGCAAGCGGCTGGACCTGTGGCGGCTGTCGAACTTCCGCCTGGAGCGGCTGGCCTCGGCGGAGGACGTCTACCTCTTCCACGGCATCGCGCATGACAACCCGGCCGACCACCGCCTGTTCGCGCTGGCCGAGGTCCGCGACCTCACGCCCGTGCCCGACGCCACCGGCACCCCGTCGTACCCGTGGCTGGCGCGGATGGGGCTGCAGGCGCTCGCCGCGATGCGCTCGGCCCTGGCCGCCTACGCGCCGCGTCAGCGGCCCAAGGCCAACCGGATCGTGCTCTACGTGCGGCCGCCGTTCAGCGTGCCTCGGCAGGCCTGGGTCGAGCTGGCCCGCGGTTTCGCACCCCTGGCCGAGGGCGCGGACCTGGAGAAGGTGCTGCTGCGGGTGCACCTGGCCCAGGCCGATGGGTCGGCGCGCGACGCTGTGCTCGACGTCCAGGGTGTGGGCGGGCAGGGCGTGACCGTCACCGAGCGCCACCCCGGCAACGAGCCGATCCGCCCGCTGACGCCGTACCGGCAGAAGGTGCTGGTCGCGCAGCGGTTCGGCGTGCCGTACCCCTACGAGATCATCCGCATCCTCGCGCCGGCCGCCGGGGCCTCCGCGGACTTCCCGGCGGGCTCGTTCACCGAGTACGACCTCGACCCGGACGGCCACCTGGTCCCGGTGGACCGGGAGCCGGGGCAGAACACCGCCAACGTCATCGTGGGCCTGCTCACCAGCCACACCACGAAGGTGCCCGAGGGAATGACCCGCGTGGCGCTGCTCAGCGACCCGACGAAGGGCCTGGGCAACCTCGCCGAGCCGGAGTGCCGGCGGATCCTGGCCGGGCTGGAGCTGGCTGCGCGGATGAAGGTGCCGGTGGAGTGGTTCGCGGTCTCGTCCGGGGCGCTGATCGCCATGGACTCCGGCACGGAGAACATGGACTGGATCGCCGCGGTGCTGCGCGGGCTCATCGAGCACACGCAGGCCGGCCACGAGATCAACGTCATCGTCACCGGCATCAACGTCGGCGGACAGCCGTACTGGAACGCCGAGGCGACGATGCTGATGCACACCAAGGGCATTCTTGTCATGTCGCCAACAAGTGCGATGGTGCTCACCGGCAAGCAGGCTCTGGACTTCTCCGGCGGGGTGTCGGCGGAGGACAACTACGGCATCGGGGGCTTCGACCGGGTCATGGGGCCCAACGGCCAGGCGCAGTACTGGGCGACCGGCCTGGAGGACGCCTGCCGGATCCTGATGCGGCACTACGACCACACCTACGTCGTGCCGGGCGAGCGGTTCCCGCGGCGGGCCCTCACCACCGACCCGGCCGACCGCGACATCCGGCCGTTCCCGCACACCCGCCTGCCCGGCAGCGACCTGCGCGAGGTCGGTGACGTGTTCTCCGACAAGCACAACGCCGAGCGGAAGCAGCCCTTCGACATCCGCTCGGTGCTGCGCTCGGTCACCGACACCGACTCCGAGCCCCTGGAGCGGTGGTCCCGGTGGCGCGGCGGCGAGACCTCGGTGGTGTGGGACGCGCACGTGGGCGGGATACCGGTGTGCATGCTCGGCCTGGAGTCGCGGACGATCCCCCGGCGGGGCTACGTCCCGGCCGACGGGCCGCCCTCGTGGACGTCCGGCACGCTGTTCCCGCAGTCGGCACGCAAGACCGCCCGGGCGGTCAACGCCGCGAGCGGCAACCGGCCGCTGGTCGTGCTCGCCAACCTCTCCGGGTTCGACGGCTCGCCGGAGTCGATGCGGCACTGGCAGCTGGAGTACGGCGCCGAGATCGGCCGGGCGGTGACCAACTTCAACGGCCCGATCGTGTTCGTCGTCGTGTCCCGCTACCACGGCGGCGCGTTCGTGGTGTTCTCCAAGCAGCTCAACCAGGCCATGGAGGTCGCGGCGGTCGAGGGGTCCTACGCGTCGGTCATCGGTGGCGC
>JBIOYO010000505.1:0-2001 GCA_044870175.1 Nocardioidaceae bacterium
GGGGGGTCAGGCGGTGCGGGTGGCGATCAGTGACGCGAAGGCGGCCAGGGCGTCGCGGACGGGGCCGGTGGGGAGGGCGTCGAGCTGGGCGCTGGCCTCTGTCGCGAGGCGGAGGACGTAGGCGCGCGACCGGTCCATGGCCGGATGGCCGCGGAGGAGGGCGAGCGCCTCGGAGTGGGCAGCGCCGTCGGTGAGGTCGCCGCGCAGCAGGTCGCGGAGCCGCGCGTCGGCGGGGTCGGTGGAGCGCAGCGCGAACAGCACCGGCAGGGTGGTGACGCCCTCACGGAGGTCGGTGCCGGGAGTCTTGCCGGACTCGCCCGCGTCGCTGGCCACGTCGAGGATGTCGTCGGAGAGCTGGAAGGCGACGCCCACCTTCTCGCCGTACGCCGTCAGCGCCGAGACGACCTGCTGGGGGGCCCCGGAGAACAGCGCACCGTAGCGGGCCGACGTCGCGATCAGCGACCCGGTCTTGCCCTCGACGACGCGCAGGTAGTGGTCGAGGGGGTCCTGGTCACGCGGGCCGAGAGTCTCCAGGATCTGGCCCTCGACCAGCCGGGAGAAGGTCTCCGCCTGGATCCGCACCGCCTCGGGGCCGAGCCGAGCGGTGAGCTCTGAGGACTTCGAGAACAGCCAGTCCCCGGCGAGGATCGCCACGTGGTTGTCCCACCGGGCGTTGGCCGAGGCGGCGCCCCGTCGCAGCATCGCCTCGTCCATGACGTCGTCGTGGTAGAGCGAGGCCAGATGGGTCAGCTCGACCACGCAGGCCGACGTGAGCACCCCGTCGGCGTCGGCGTCGGCCACCTCGGCGGCGAGCAGCACCAGCAGCGGACGAAACCGCTTGCCGCCGGCCTGGAGCAGATGCCTGGCCGCCTCGGTGACGAACGGCGCCTCGGAGAGCACCACGTCGAAGAGCGCCTCCTCGACCTCCCCCATCCGGGCCCGCAGCCGGGCCTCAAGCGCCACGTCGACCACGGGCAGCGCCAGCGACGGCGGGGGCGCGGTCATGGCGGGTGGCTCCTGGGGCAGGATGTGGCGCTGGCGGACGAGTGGCGGTCAGCGGATGAACTGGCCGGCCGACGCCGCGAGGTCGAGCACCGGGCCGGGCATGATGCCCAGCGCCACCGTCGTCGCGAAGCCGACGGCGATCACGATAGTCGTCAACACGCTGGGCACTGCCACCGTGGCCCCCTCGCCGGCCGGCTCGGCGAAGTACATCAGCACGATCACCCGGACGTAGAAGAACGCTGCGGCGGCCGAGACCAGCACCCCGAGGACCACCAGCGGCCAGGCGCCACCCGACGCCGCCGACGTGAACACCGCCCACTTGCCGGTGAAGCCGCTGGTCAGCGGGATGCCGGCCATCGCCAGCAGCAGGAAGGCGAACACGCCGGCGACCACCGGCGCGTCCTTGCCGAGGCCGGCCCAGCGGCGGAGCGCGGTGACCTCGCCGCCGGAGTCGCGCACCAGGGTCACGATCGCGAACGCCGCGACGGTGGTGAACCCATATGTCACCAGGTAGAACAGCACCGCTTGGAGCGAGGAGAGCTGGCCGTCGCCGTCCTGCTGCAGTCCCACGAACCCGGTGAGCACGAAGCCGGCGTGGGCGATGGAGGAGTAGGCCAGCATCCGCTTCACGTCGGACTGGGTGAGCGCGAAGATCCCGCCGACCAGCATCGTCAGCGCGGCGACCACCCAGATCACCGGGGTCCAGTCGTCGCGGGCGGCCCCGAGGCCCACGTAGAACAGCCGCAGCAGGGCCCCGAACGCGGCCACCTTGGTGCAGGCGGCCATGAACGCGGTCACCGCGGTGGGCGCGCCCTGGTAGACGTCGGGCGTCCAGGCGTGGAACGGCGCGGCGCCGACCTTGAACAGCAGCCCCACGGCGAGCAGCCCGATGCCGGCCAGGAGCAGCGCCTCGCCGCCGATCCGGCCCTCGACGGCGTTGCTCACGTCGGCGAGGTTGAACGACCCTGCGTAGCCGTAGGTGAGCGCGACCCCGTA
>JBIOYO010000506.1:0-2551 GCA_044870175.1 Nocardioidaceae bacterium
TCGGCTCTGGCGCTGCCGCTGCTCGTCTCGACGACCAGCCCGCTGTTCGCGCTGGCCGGCAGGGCCGACCTCGCCTACGCGGCGGCGGCGACGCTGCTCGGGCCCCTGCTCGCCGGGGCCGTCGGCATGGGGGTGTGGCGGGCCGCGCTCTACGCCCGGACGGCCGGCGGCTCCGCGGCGCCTGTGGGCGTTGCCCTCGGCGTCGGCGTGGGTGTGCTGCTCGGCCAAGCGGTCTCCTTGTCCCAGGCCGGCCTGGGCTCCCTGACGGGCTCTTCGCGGCCGGGGTGGCTGCTGGTGAGCGGCCTGCTCGCCGCGGGAGCCGTCGCCGTGACCTCGGGTCTGGCTCACCTGTGGGCGGACCTGTCGCCCCGCCTGCCCTCCGCGCGGACGGCGTGGGTGCCCTCGCTCCTGCTCACCTCCGCGATCTTCGGCAGCATGCTGTGGTCCTCGACCCTCTTCCAGACCACGGTCGACGTCGGCGGGTGGCCACTGGCCCGGGCCACCCTGCCCGGGCTGCTGTCCCCGTGGCTCATGGTCGCCGTCGTCGGGTGCCTCGCGCTCGCCGGCGGCGTCGGGCTCCTCGCCCGTCCGCGGACCGGACGGCCCCTCCCGGCCTGGCTCTGCGAGGAGGCCGGCCAGGCTGACTGGCCCCGCCCGACGGAGCCGCTGCCGGGGCTTCCGGCGGTCGTGGTGTGCGCGCTCGTCGTGGGGCTTGGGGGTGCCGCGACGGTGGTCGGCTACCGCCTGCTCGCCGGTCCGTCGACAACCGGCACGGCGACGTACGAGCGGTTCCTCGCCTACCAGTGGGTCGCCGCCCTCGCCGCGGCGGCGGTCCTGGTCGTCGCGGTCGCCGCCTGGCCGCGGCGTGGAGCGGGAGCCGCCCTCGTCGCCGGGCCGCTCGCGGCGCTGGTCGTGATGGCGGGCTTCCTGGCGCTCAACGTCGGCCTCGGCGGCAGCGTCGACAGCCTGCTCGTGCGCGAGTTCCTCCGCCCCGCGGTCGTGCTCGGCTTCTACGCCATGCTGCTGGCCGCGCTCCCGGTCGTACTGGTGTCGGAGGCCGTACGCGGCCCAGGGCGGCTCGGCGGCGCACCGGTCTGGCTTGCGGCGGCGTCCACCGTGCCGGTCGTCGCGCTGGCCGGCAGCGCCGTCCTGGGGTCGCAGTCCGGCCTGGTCTCACTCGACGTCCCGGACACCGCGTTCGGCGACCTGGTGGACACCGACGAGGACGCCACGAGGGCCCTGCAGACGGAGTTCGGCGACTACCTGTCCACCGTGGTCCCCCAGGTCACCCGCGGCGTGGGCTCGGTGTCCGCGGAGGCCCAGCGCATCCTCACCGACCCCGCCGCGGCCCCCCAGCAGCGTGCCGACGCGATGCGGCAGCGCGTGGTCGAGCCCCTGGAACGGCTCACCGAGGAGATGGCCGCCCACCCGACCGGTGCGGAGGAGGTGACCACCCTGCACCGGGAGGTCGTCGAGGCGCTCCGCCTGGAGACCCGCCGCTACGCGCTGGTCGTGGCGAACGGCGGGGTGGTCGACCAGGCCGTCGTCGCCGAGGCGCAGGCCCTTCTCGCGGAGGAGAACCGGCACTGGCAGCGCTGGCGGGCGCTGCGCGAGGAGCTCGCCGTCCGGCTGCTCGGCTCCTGACCCGCCACCGGGTGGGATGCGAGGAATGCACCGATCTGCCAGGTATCCTGGCCGGGAACCACCCCCCGCTTCCCTGGAGGACCAAGATGATCGGCTTCATCGTGTTCGGACTCTTCGTCGGCGCCGTGGCGCGCCTGATCAAGCCCGGCAGACAGAACCTCTCTCTGCTGTGGACCCTGCTTCTCGGCCTGGCCGGGTCGGTGATCGGCGGCGTCGTCGCGTCGCTGCTTGGCACCGGAAGCATCTGGGAGCTGAACGTCATCGGCGCCGTCGTCGCGATCATCGCCGCGGTGCTGCTGGTCGGCACGGCGGAGGCACTGGGCGGGCGGAAGCAGGTCGGCGTCTGACCCGCCCCTGACCGCCCGTCAGACCCGGGTCGCCTGGCCGGTCTCGACGAGGCCGGCCAGGTCCAGGTCGGTGGCGGCGCGGGGGCCGACCAGCCCGGTGACGGTGACGAACCCGTCGCGCACCATTGCCGCGTCGCTGTCCGGCTCGTCGCGGAGGTCGAGCTCCTCGACCCTGATCCGCACGGTGCCCTCACCGGCCTCGACCGCGCGGGCCTGGAAGGCGCCGAGCCTGGCCAGCGGGCTTTCCACCACGCCGCGCACCTCGGCCGGACGCACGTTGGGGATGTTGACATTGAGGCACGCCGACGGACCCATCCGGCGGCCGGCAGCCCAGGCCAGGATGCCGCGGCACACCTCCGAGGCCGTGTCCCACAAGGGGTGCCGGTAGGCGTTGAGCGAGAAGGCCAGGCCGGGCGTGCCCTGAAGCACTCCTGCGAGGGCGGCACCGACGGTGCCCGAGTGCAGCACGGAGTGGCCGACGTTCGCCCCGATGTTCACCCCGGAGAGCACCAGGTCGGGTGGGTCGCCGAAGGCGCCGTGCACGGCGAGCCACACGATGT
>JBIOYO010000507.1:0-5711 GCA_044870175.1 Nocardioidaceae bacterium
GTGCTGTCGCAGCTCGGCAGGCAGGTCGCCGTCCTGGACGGCGCCGACGGCGCGGACGCCATGCAGACCGTGACCTGGATCCGGATGGCCACAGCCGCGGCACCGACGGACCTGCTCGCCGCCTGACGCAGCACCGGACGGTTCTCGGCCCACCACATCTCAGCACCACTGAAGCAGACCAACATCGCCTGCGCGAGCGGGCATCACCCGGGGGATGAACGACATGCTGTGCAGCTCAGGCTCCTGCGTCCGGACCGGCTCTCCTCTGTGCGGCGGATGCCGGACGGACCTGGTGCGCACGCTGCGCCGGTTGCCGTCGCTGTACGACCAGTGCGAGACGATGCTCGTGCCTCGGCAGAGGCGGGAGGTCGGACGGGTCCGCGGTGGGCTGCCGGGGTCCGCGCCGCTCAACGAGGACGCCGTCTCGGCACGGTCCACCATCTTGGGCACGCTGGCCTCATGGTCCGGTCTGGTGCGCGACGAGCGTCCGGCGCCGGTGCCGGTGAGGCGTGACGCGGCGCGGCTCGCCGAGTTCCTGCTGAGCCACCTGGAGTGGCTCGCGGCGCATCCGGCAGCCGGGGACCTCCGAGAGGAGGTCGGCGAGGCCGCGGCCCAGGCGGACCGCGTGCTGCACGCCGACGGCGAGAAGAGACTGGAGCTCGGGAAGTGCGACAAGCACGGATGCGCCGGCACCGTGTACGCGACGCTGCAGGGCGGCGGCGGGCCCTCGGCCGGGCTGGTGCGCTGCGACGACGGCCACGCCTTGCGGCCGCACGAGTGGCTGCTTGTGCATGGGGCGGCCCGGAACGGTCGGCGCCACGACGCTGGGCGGGCGGCATGACGCCCGCGGAGGGCCGACGTCTGGTTCCCACCGAGCTGGCCGCTCTGGCCGCGGGTGTGACGGAGGCGACGATCCGGAAGTGGGCCAGCCGGGGCAAGCTCACGCGCTACGGCCGAGCCGGCCGCGCGGAGTACGACCTCGACGAGATCCTCAGCCTCGTCGTACAGGGGTCCCCGCGGCCTGACCGCTGAGCGCGGTGCGCGAGCGGCGCGAGTCGGCAACCCCGCGGAGGCGACGGGTCACACCCGACGAAGTCCGGCCCGAAGGCCGTCGACTCTCAGCGTCGCGGGGTGCGCGCGGCGAGCATCTCCTCGACGAGGCCGGTGTCGTGGGCGGCGGTGACGAACCGTGCATCGCCCAGGACCTCCAGCAGGAACTCCCGGGTCGTGCGGACGTTGTCGCCTGCGATCTCCAGCTCGTGGAGCGCTCGGCGCATCCGGGCGACGGCCCCGGCCCGGTCCGGTGCCCACACGACCACCTTCGCGAGCAGCGAGTCGTAGTCGGGGGGTACGACGCAACCAGGGCGGACGTGGGTGTCGACGCGCACGAACGGCCCGCCAGGGGGGACGAAGTCCCTGATCGTGCCCGGCGTCGGGGCGAAGTCGCGCTCGGGGTCCTCGGCGTTGACCCGGCACTCGATGGCCGCGCCTCGGGGCCGGATGTCGGCCTGCGTCAGCGACAGGGGTTCGCCTGCCGCGATCCGGAGCTGCTCGTGAACGAGGTCGACACCGGTCACCATCTCGGTGACGGGATGCTCCACCTGGATGCGGCAGTTGACCTCCATGAAGTAGAAGCCGCCGTCGGGGTCCAGCAGGAACTCGAAGGTCCCGGCCCCCTGGTACCCGGCCCGCAGGGCACCGGCGCATGCCGCCCGGCCCATCTGGTCGAGCAGCTCGCCGGTCAGCCCCGGCGGTGGGGACTCCTCGACGAGCTTCTGGTGGCGACGCTGCACGCTGCAGTCGCGCGCACCTAGGTGGACGGCGTTGCCGTGCGCGTCGCACAGCACCTGGATCTCCACGTGCCGGGCCGGCTCGAGGTACTTCTCCAGGTACACCCGACGGTCCCCGAACAGCATCGCGGCCGTCGCCTGGGTCTGGAGAAAGGCGTCGGCGCACCCCTCTGGCCCCTCGATCACCCGCATGCCGAGGCCGCCACCTCCGGCGGAGGCCTTCGCGATGACGGGGAAGCCGATCTGGGTGGCGAGGTCGACCGCCGACGAGGCGCTGCGCAGCTCCTCGAGGCTTCCCGGCAGGAGCGGCAGCCCCGCCTCGGCCATCAGCGAGCGGGCGAGCAGCTTGCTGCCGAGCTGGGCCATGGTCGAAGGCGGCGGGCCGATGAAGGCGATCTCGGCATCCGCGCAGGCCTCGGCGAAGTCGGCGTTCTCCGACAAGAAGCCGTAGCCGGGATGGATCGCGTCAGCCCCGGTGTTGATGGCCGCCTGGAGCACGGCTGCCGCGTTGAGGTAGCTCTTCCGGGCCGGGGACGGGCCGATCTGCACCGCGTGGTCGGCCAGTCGCACCGCCGCTCCGTCCCGGTCGCCCGTGGAGTGCACGACCACCGACTCGATGCCCGCCTCCCGGCAGGCGCGCACGACCCGCAGCGCGATCTCGCCGCGGTTCGCGACCAGGACCCTGGTGAACATCGGTACTCCTTTGCTACGACGAGGACGCGACGACGGGGGCCAAGGCGATGAGCCGCTGTCCGTACTCGACCGGTTGGCCGTCCTCGACCAGGACCTCGACGACCCGGCCCGCACGGTCGGCCTCGACCGGCAGCATCAGCTTCATCGCCTCGATGATGCCGATCTGCTGGCCGCTCCCGACGACGGCGTCCACGTCGACGAAGGGCGCTGCGCCCGGCCCGGGAGCACGGTAGAACGTGCCGACGCTCGGCGCGCAGACATGGTGCGTCTCCGCGGTCGGACCGCCCGCCGGCTCCGGGAGTGCGCCGGCTGGTGCAGGCGGGCCCGCCGCGGGCGCGCCAGCAGACTCCTCCGGTGCCGACTGCGTCCCCCCCGTCGCGAGGGGCGTGCGCCAGTCCAGGTCGATGACCGTGCCGGCGGCGCGCACGCGCAGCCGGCGGGGACGCTCGGGGAGGCTCCGGAGCAGTCGGAGCGCCGCGTCGACGACGTCGGCGACCCCGGCCTGCTCGGAGGCCTCGGAGGCCTCGGAGACCCCGGCCGCCGGGGCGACCTGGGCTACCTGGGCCACCTCGTGTGCTGGGCCGCCACCGGCGTTCACCCGGCGCTCGGCGTTGCCTCGCATGGCCGACGTCATGACGCATCTCCTTCCGCGTAACCGTCCTCACTGAGCGCAGCCGGCACGCCGGGCCCGCCTCCGAACCGGAGGAAGCGCCGGCGCCGTGTGGCGACCAGCTCGTCCGCATCCAGCCTGGACAGGGCGGCCAGGCTGGTCTTCAGCGCTGTCCGCAGCCGGGCGGCGGCGAGAGCGGGGTCCGCCGCGACGCCGGCAGGGGGTTCTGGTAGTACGCCGTCCACCACGCCAAGGGACAGCAGCTCACGCGAGCTCAGCCCCAGCGCCGCGGCCGCGGTGGCACCCTTCGTCGAGTCCTTCCAGAGGATGGAGGCGCACCCCTCAGGGCTGATCACCGAGTACACCGCGTGCTGCCAGATCAGGACCCGGTTGGCAGCGGCGATGCCCAGCGCGCCGCCGCTTCCTCCTTCGCCGGTCACCACGCTGACCACCGGCACGGGCAGCGTCATCATCAGCCGGAGGGTCTCCGCGATGGCCGAGGCCTGGCCCTGCTCCTCGGCCGCCTCGCCCGGGTAGGCACCGGGCGTGTCCACGAGGGTGACGACGGGGAGCCCCAGCTTCGCGGCGAGGCGCATCACGCGGCCCGCCTTGCGGTAGCCGGCGGGGCTGGGCATGCCGAAGTTGCGCTGGGTCAGCTCGCTTGGTGAGTGGCCCTTCTGCTGACCGACGACGATCACGGCCTGGCCGTCCAGCATCGCGATCCCGGCGACCATGGCGCTGCACTCGCCGGAGGCCCGGTCGCCGTGCAGCTCGGTGAAGTCGTCGAACGCGAGCGCGATGTAGTCCAGCGTGGTCGGCCGGTCCAGGTGCCGCGCCCTCTGGACCTGCTGCCAGGGCTCCTCGTGCGGGAGCTTGTCGGGGTCGTCGATGACCGGGTGCGGCACCGACCGGAGCGCGATGTCCACGACGTCATGGTGACGACCAGCCGGCCGCCTGCGCTGCGCCCGGAACAGCCGGCCGAGCTCCTCACGCAGCGACGGGCGAGGCACGACCATGTCGACGAAACCGCGCTCGAGCAGGAACTCGACGGTCTGGAAGTTGCGGGGGAGGGCCTGGCGGATGGTCTGCTCGATCACGCGGCGGCCGGCGAACCCCAGCCGCGCCCCCTGCTCGCCGATGATGACGTCGGACAGGCTCGCGAAGGACGCTGCGACGCCACCGAACGTCGGGTCGGTGACCAGCGAGACGGTGAGCAGTCCGGCCTCGTCCAGCTGAGCCCAGGCCACGCTGGTCTTCGCCATCTGCATCAGCGAGATGGCACCCTCCTGCATGCGGGCTCCACCGGACGCCGTCACCGCGAGCAGCGGCACGCCACTGGCCAGCGCGGCCTCGGCGGCCATGGTGATGGCCCGGCCGGCGGTCGCCCCGAGGCTCCCGCCGAGGAACCGGAAGTCCATCACGGCCGCGACCAGTGGTTGCCCTTCGATGGTCAGGTGTGCGCTGACGACGGTCCCGTCGAGCCCGGTCCGTGCCCGGGCCTCGGCGAGACGCTGCGGATAGGGGATGGTGTCGACGAAGCCCAGGACGTCGGGCACGTCACCCGTGGGCAGGTCGAGGAGCCGCACGCTGCCGGGGTCGGCGAGCTGCCGCAGCCGCGTCCACGCGTCGAGCGGGCTGTGATACCCGCACTCCGGGCACACCTGCTGGGCCCTGACCCATCTCTTGCGGTAGACGATCGCGCGGCACCGCGAGCAGAGGACCCAGGCCGGGTCCGCCGCGGTCACCTCTCTCAACCGGGACATGGGTCACGCCCCGCGGGGGAGGTCGTCCGCGACCGGGTGGCGCGCGACGGCAAGGTCGGCGACGGGCGCCGGCTTGAGCCAGAGGAACTCGGTGACTCCGAGCCGCCTCAGGGCGAGGCGGATGAACCACGCGATGCGGGCCTCGCCGTTGTCGGCGTACACCGTCGGCTCGGCCATGGGCATCCGCGTGCCGCGGATCTCCAGGTCGCAGCGACCCGCGGCCAGGACGTTGCGCGCCCAGTCGCACGTGGCGCCGTACGGCAGCGCGACGACATAGTCGTTTCCGCGCCGGAACACCTTCACCGGTGTGCGGTACTCCCGCCCCGACTTCCGGCCGCGGTGGTGGACCGCTCCGAAGGCCCGGTGCCGGGTGACGACCGGGCCCACGAAGTGGTTGGCGACCGTGCGGTTGAACACGGCCAGGCCCCTGCGAACAGACATGTCTGCTTCCCCCCTCAGCTGACTGCGAGTGACGACTGGCCGCCTAGGCGACGCAGACGCCTTCGACCGCGACCCGCTGGAACAGGTGCGGGTAGGCGACGGTGCCCTCGGGCCAGCCGTCGTGCTTGCCCTGGAACTCGGGGCTGGTGAAGGCGGTGACCAGCGCCTCGGTTGACTCCCAGACGGCGATGTTGACCAGGAGGTGGCTGTCGCCGGTGCCGCGGTGCAGCTGGGCGGAGATGTAGCCGGGCTGCTGCTTCATGTACTCGGCGTCGTCCTTCCATTTGGCCAGGGCCTGGTCGACCGTCCCCTCCGGGACGCTGAACATGTTGACCAGGACGACCGGCCCGGACTCCTGCTGGAGCTGGGCCTGGAAGGTGGTGGTGGGGTCCAGTCCTTCGAGCTTGACCATGA
>JBIOYO010000508.1:0-4304 GCA_044870175.1 Nocardioidaceae bacterium
CGGCGATCTTCTGGATCGACCACCACTGGTAGGCGCTGGAGTTCTCCGAGTGGTCGGTGACCGCCCAGAAGTCGTACTCGCAGACGTCCCAGGCGTAGCGGTAGAAGTCCTCCAGGGACGGCTCGTCGCCGGCGGTGCAGCGGCTGACCAGTGAGTGCCTGTGCAGGTCGCCCCAGTACAGGGTGAGGTCGCGGTCGCCGACCTGGGCGACGTACCGCTCCCGAGGCTGCCCTCCCGCCCAGCCGCGGGCCTCGACCCTGTCCTGGCTCACCGCGAGCGGCCGGCCCGGGCCGAGGAGCGTCTCCTCTGAGGGCACCGGCCCGGCCGAGGGCACCGGCGCGGTGACGACGGTCCCGACGCCGTGCACGCCGTGCCAGACCACCGACCCCTGGTGGTCCAGCAGGTAGGGGCACTCGCGGCCGCCGAACCCCTCGGTCCACTGCAGCGCACGCTCCAGCCGCGCGTCGGTCTGCGCGACCAGGACGCCGCCGCCGGGCCCCGCCGCGAGGCTCACCTCCTCCAGGGGCCCGTCGCTCCCGGAGTACGTCGACGGCGGCAGCCACCCCTCGGGGCCGAGCGCCTGCGTCGCGACCTCCCAGTAGTAGGTCATCAGGGGCAGCTGCCGGTGCACGCGGTAGGCCAGCAGGAGCCCGCCGTCAGCCGTCGCGGCCAGGCGGGGGAGCCCGGCCGGCACCACGTTGAGGCCTGGCCCGAGCACGCCCGCGGGCTGGTGGACGGCCTCGTGGGTCACCAGGAGCACCCGCACCGACGCCGTGACCTCGGGGAGCAGCTCGGGCGGCACGCTCTCGCCGGCGGCGCGGTAGCCGGGCACGTGCGGGTCGTCGCCGACCTCGGCGTCCGGCCGCAGCCGGGTCGGGCCGCTGCCGCCGTGCCCGGCCACGGTGAGCACGTCGAAGGCGCACCACAGCCGCTGGTCGCCGGTGACCGCCAGGTGGGGGTGGAGGGCGTAGTCGGTGCCGCCGGTCAGGTCGCGGGCGGTGCCGAGGCCCCCGGAGGCGTCCCGGCGGCGGCAGGCGACCCGGTAGGCACCGTCGCGGTACTCCGACCAGGCGTACGCCGCGCCGCCGTCGGCGAAGGCCGCCACGGCGGGGTCCCAGACGTTGGCCTCCACGCCCGCGGTCACCCTCAGCGGCGCGCCCCACGTGGTGCCGTCGTGGGTCCGGGAGAACACCCCGAAGCGGTCCTTCTCCCGGCCCTGCCAGACCACCTCCACGGTCCCGTCGGCGTGGGCGACGGCCTCCTGGTTGAACGCCGGATGGTCGGAGTCGCTCACCTGGACCGGTGTCGTCCAGCCCCCGTCGCGCCGGGAGGTGGCCCACACGCCGACGCGGTCGTCGACCCTGCAGCCGTAGAACACCCACGGGACGCCGTCGGCGGTGACCAGGGCGGTCGGCCGGAACGCGTCGGCCAGCACCGCGGAGACGGTCTCGCGGCGGGCCTGGCCGGCTGCGCCCTCGGGCGGTAGGAGCACCGCCTGCACCAGGTCACCTCGGTCCGGCACCCACTCCAGCCAGGCGACCAGCGTGGTGCCGCCGGGGCCCGTCGCGACACTGGGGCGGCCGGCCTGCCGGGAGCCGCCGACCACCTCCGTCGTACGCCGCTCGTGGCCGGGCAGCCGGGGAGCCCGCTGGAGCAGGGCGTCGGCGGCGCCGATCACCCGCTCGATCGTGCCCTGTCCCTCGTCGACCCACATGTAGCGCAGCGGGTCCGGGTCGAGGAACCGGGTGGTCTCGGCCGGGTCCAGGCCGGCGTCGATCGCCCCGGCCATGCGCCGGTTGAAGCCGAGCACCAGGTCCAGCGCCGCGCGCTGCTCGGCGGTGTAGCCGTCGGCGTGGTGGTCCAGCCCACCGCACAGGGACGCCAGCCCGTGGGAGTGCCCGTGCCCGTGCGCGGAGGAGCCGTCCATGCCAGTCGCCGACCTTCCTCGTGCGAACCCTGCCGGCAGTGCCCGCAGCGAGGCGAGGCCGGGTTGGTCGCAGGTCAGGGCAAGTGTAGGCGTGGGTGCGAGCAGGAGCATGTCGTCGCGCGGGCGCCCTCCCACGGCGCACGCCGATCGCCAACACTGGTCGCGTGGGTACACGTGGGCAGGGGCGAGCGCAGCGGTGGCTCGCCGACCTCGCCACCCGGCTGGACGGCGACGTCCGCACCGACCGCGGCACCCTGGCGGCATACGCCGCGGACGCCTCCAACCACCGGGTGCTGCCGACCGCCGTGGTGCTGCCGCGCAACCTCGCCGACGTCGCCGCCGTGGTCCGCGCCTGCGCCGCGGAGGGAGTGCCCGTGACCAGCCGGGGCGCCGGGACCGGTGTCGCCGGGTCGGCGCTCGGCTCGGGCGTCGTCCTCGACCACTCCCGGCACCTGACCGGGCTCGAGGTGGACCCGGACAGCGGCACCGCCGTGGTGCGGCCGGGCGCGGTCCTCGACCGGTTGCAGGACGCCGCCGCGGCGTACGGCCTGCGATTCGGGCCCGACCCCTCGACGCACGACCGCTGCACCGTCGGCGGCATGGTGGGCACGAACGCGTGCGGCTCGCACTCCGTGGCCTGGGGCACGACCGCCGACAACGTCGTGGACCTGGAGCTGATGGACGGATCCGGCGAGGCCGCGTGGTTGACGTCCGGCCGGTACGCCGAGGCACTGGCCGCGCTGCGCGACCGGCACCTGGGCGTGCTGCGTACGGAGCTCGGCCGGTTCCCGCGCCAGGTGTCCGGGTACGCCCTGCAGCACCTGCTGCCCGAGCGGGGCTTCGACGCCGCCCGTGCCGTGACCGGCGCCGAGGGCACCTGCGGCGTGGTCACCGCGGCGCGGCTGCGGCTGGTGCGACCTCCCCCCGGGCGCGCGCTGGTGGTGCTTGGTTTCGACAGCGACGTGGCGGCGGCCACGGTGGCCCCCGGCGTGCTCGCGGCCGGGCCGCTGACCGTCGAGGGGATCGGAGCGGACCTGGTCCGCGCGGCCGACTCCCGGCCCGGGCCGCACCGGCGCCCGGACCTGCCGCCCGGCGATGCCTGGCTGCTGGTCGAGGTGGGTGGCGCGGACCCTGGTGAGCTGCGTGAGCGCGCGGCCGCGGTGCTCGCCGCGGTGGCGGACGTGACCGGATCGGCGGTGCTCACCGACCCCGCCGAGCAGCGGGCGGTCTGGTCGCTCCGCGAGCGCGGGGCCGGCCTGGCGAGCCGGACCGCCGATGGCGCCGAGGCCTGGCCGGGCTGGGAGGACGCCGCCGTCCCACCGGAACGGCTGGCCCACTACCTCGCCGACTTCCACGCCCTCATGGCTGACCACGGCCGGCGGGGCGTCGTCTACGGCCACTTCGCCGAGGGCTGCCTGCACGTGCGGGTGGACCACGACCTGCTCACCGACGGCGGCCGCGCGGCGTACCGGCGGTTCCAGCAGGCCGCCGCCGACCTTGTGGTCGCGCACGGCGGGTCGCTGTCCGGCGAGCACGGCGACGGCCGCTCCCGCTCCGAGCTGCTGTCGCGGATGTACTCGCCGGCCGCGCTCGCCGCGTTCGCCGGGTTCAAGGCGGTCTTCGACCCCGGCGGCCTGTTCAACCCCGGGCTGCTCCTCGACCCGGTGCCGCTCGACGCGGACCTCCGGCTGGCCCTGCACCGCGGGCCGTCCGGGCGTCGGCTCCAGCTCGCGTTCGGGTACGCCGCCGACGACGGCGACCTCGACAAGGCCGCCCGCCGGTGCGTCGGGGTGGGCGCCTGTCGCCGGACCAGCGGGGGCGGCATGTGCCCGTCGTACCGCGCCACGCTCGAGGAGCGGCACAGCACCCGCGGCCGGGCCCGGCTGCTGTTCGAGATGCTCCAGGGCAGCCTTGCCGGCGACGGCTGGCGCTCGCCGGAGGTCCTCGACGCGCTGGACCTCTGCCTGGCCTGCAAGGCGTGCTCGTCGGAGTGCCCGGTGTCGGTGGACATGGCGACGTACAAGGCCGAGTTCCTCCACCAGCACTACCACCGGAGGTTGCGGCCGCGCAGCCACTACGCGCTCGGCTGGCTGCCCACCTGGCTGCGGCTCGCCCGTCGTGCACCCGCGGTGGCCAACGCGCTCATGGCGGGGTCGCTCGTGGCGCGGCTGGGGGGGCTCGACCCCGACCGCGACCTGCCCCGGGTGGCAGCTCGCCGGGCCGCGCGGCCGCCTCGGCGGGCCGGCTCCGCGGGCGGCGCGCCGGTCACGCTCTGGCTGGACACGTTCACCGCGTCCTTCGACCCGCAGCCGGCGGTCGACGCGGCGACGCTGCTGGTGGCCGCCGGGCACCGGGTCACCGTGGCCGGCCCGGACGT
>JBIOYO010000509.1:0-5320 GCA_044870175.1 Nocardioidaceae bacterium
ACCACGGGCCAGCAGGGCCATGGACCAGGACAAGGAGCGCTCGTGCGCACGTTCGACTGCCGATCATCCACGACGACGCCCGTCGGCGTCGTCGACGTCGTGCGCTGGGAGCAGTTCGGCCTCGGTGAGCTCCTGCCCTTCCAGGCGATGTGGTACTCGGTCCCGCCCGGAGAGAGCAGCCCGCGCGACCAGCACCCCGAGGTCGAGCTCTCCGTGGTCGTCTCGGGCACGGCCCACGTCGAGGCCGGCGGCGTCGTCACCGAGGTGGCGACCGGATCGGCCTTCCTCTTCGACAGCTGCGAGCCCCACGTCGTGCACAACCACGCAGCGCAGCCCCTGATGGTCTTCAGCGCCTACTGGACGAGCCGTCCGGACCGGCTGGCCAACGTTGCCTGAGCAGATGGCGTTGCCTCCGCAGACGACGGTCTACGTCGTCCCGCCGCCGACGACGAACGGGCCCCTCCACATCGGGCACCTGTCCGGGCCCTACCTCGCCTCCGACATCGCCGCCCGCGCCGCCCGGGAGCGTGGCGAGCGCGTCCTGGAGCTCGGCGGCGTCGACGTGCACCAGAACTACGTGCTCACCCGCGCCCAGAACGAGCGGGTCGACGTCGAGGAGATGGTCGCGGGCTACCGCCGCCGGATCGCCGACGCCTACGCGATGGCCGGCATCAGGCCGGACGCGAGCGTGGACCCGCAGGACCCGGAGCACCAGCGCCTGGTCGCCTCGCTTGTCGAGGAGCTCGTGACTGACGGCACGCTGGCAATGGCGGCGACGACGCTGCACGCCTGCTCGGACTGCGGTCGCACGCTGCACCACTCCTACGTCGCCGGCAGGTGCTCTCGCTGCGGCAGCCGGGCCAGCGGCGGCTCGTGTGAGGGTTGCGGCTGCTTCACCTCGGCCCAGGACCTGCTGGACCCTCGTTGTGACCGCTGCGGCGGGTCCCCGCGCACCGTCCAGGCCACCATCCCAGTCCTGAGGCTGGAGGACTTCCGGCAGCGGCTGGTCGACGTGTGGCTCGGCGCGCAGCTGGGTCCGCGGGTCCGGCGGCTGGTCACCGGCTACCTGGCAGGTCCGCTCCCCGACGTACCCATGGCCTACCCGACCGACTGGGGCTGCCGGGGCAGCGGGCCGCTGGAGGGCCTGCGCGTCGACGTGTACGCCGAGGTGGCGCTCGGCACCGTCCTGACCCTGGCCCGCGCGCTCGACCCCGGGGTGGAGGGGCTGGCGGGGCTGCGCCGCGCGTGGCGCGAGGTGAGGCAGCTGTGGCACTTCAACGGCATCGACAACGCCTTCTACTTCGCCGTGCTCTGGCCGGCGCTCTACCTCGCGACGGGCGCCTCACCCGAGCAGCTCCCCGGCACGGTCGTCAACGAGTTCTACACCCTCGACGGGGAGAAGTTCTCCACCAGCCGTGACCACGCCATCTGGAGCGACGAGCTGCTCGCCACCGAGGACGCCGAGCTGGTCCGGCTCTACCTCGCGTGGTCGCGACCCGCCCCGGCCTCGACCGACTTCACGCTGACCGGGTTCGAGGCGTTCAAGCGGTGGGCCGGACACGTCCTGGCCGAGGGCCGCACGTCCACCCCCGACGGGATCGCCGCCGCAGAGGTGCAGCGCGGGGAACGGGCCCTGCGCCCGGACAGCTTCGACCCGTCACTGGCCGTGCGCTGCCTGCTCAACGCCGTCGCTGCTGGCGGCGCCTCCCACGCGCAGTCTCTCCGACGCGCCCTGAGCGGGACCGGGTGACCGACATGCGCATCGTAGTCATCGGCGGCGGCCTCGCCGGCGCCGCGCTCGCCTGGCGCCTCGCCGGCGACCACCGCGTCGCAGGCGTCGACATCGTCACCGGGACCCGTCGGGTGGACGCCTCAAGGGCCTCCGGCGGTGTCGTCCGGTCCTTCGAGCCCCACCCGGTGCAGCGTGACCTCGCGACCGAGTCCCTGCTCGAGCTCCGCGGCGACCCGCTGCTCCAGTCCTGGGCCCGGTACGCCGAGGCGGGGTCTCTCTACGTGACGACCGGGCGGCTGCCCGCGACGGCCGACGCGCTGAGCGCCCGCGAGCTCACCGGGCGGGGCTGGTCCGGGCTCCCGGAGGACACGCGCGGCGTGCACGAACCGAGAGCCGGGTGGATCCACCCCGACGCCTTCCGCGACGCGCTGCTGGCGGACCTGCGCGCACGCCGGAACGTCCGGGCGGCCGCCATCGACCTTCAGCCCGGACACCTCGCCGGCCCGCGCGACGCCGTGGTCATCGCCGCCGGCCCGTGGACGCCGACGGTCCTGCGACAGCTCGGCCTCCCGGCCGTCGGCCTGCGGACCAAGGCCATCCAGTACGGCGTGTACCGGGTGAACGGCTGGCGGCCACCGTGCTTCGTGGACGAGACCTCCGGCCTGTACGGCAGGCCGGTCGGCACCCGCGAGCTGCTGCTCGGCGTACCAACGGACGGCTGGGACGTCGCGCCGGACCACTCGACACCGGACCTCGGGCTCGAGGCCCGCGCCCGGCGGCTGGCCTCGCTGCGCCTCCCCGGGCTGCGGCTGGGCCGGAGGTCCCGGCTCGTGGCGTCCGCCGACTGCTACCACCCAGAGCCCTACCTCGCGCTGCGACCCACCGGCGGGAGCACTCCCGCCGGCACGCCGGTGCTCACCTTCACCGGCGGGTCCGGCGGCTCGGCCAAGACCGTCCTCGCCGCCAGCGCTCGAGCCGGAGCACAGCTCGTCACGTCCATCCACCCGTCCAGCCCACTGCCCACCGGAGCACCACGATGACCCACGACCTGCCGCACTACGACGCCGTCGGAGTCGGCGCCGGCCCGGCCAACCTCAGCCTCGCAGCGCTGCTGCAGTCGCACACCGACCGGCGGATCGCGCTCTTCGACGCCGCGCCCAGCTCACGGTGGCACGAGTCGCTGCTGCATCCGGGCGCCCGCATGCAGACCTCGTGGCTGAAGGACCTGGTCTCGCTGGTCGACCCGACCCATCACCTCACGTTCATGAACTACCTGGTCAGCGAGGGCCGGCTGTTCGGCCTGCTGAACTCCCAGTTCGACTTCATCCCGCGCGCGGAGTACATGCGCTACCTCACCTGGGCGAGCGACCGGATCGACGGCGTCTTCCACGACACGCCGGTCGACGAGGTGGACTTCGTCGACGGCGAGGGCTTCGTCACGATCTCCCGGGGCCGGCCGGTCGCCCGCTCCGAGCACCTGGTCCTCGGCGTCGGCACCCGGCCGCTCGTCCCGGACGCCCTCGCCGGGCTGCCGGGCTCCCGCGCCTTCCTTGCCGACCACCTCGCGTCGCACCTCGACGCGATGAGCGCGGACCGCGACGCCCCCGTGGCGGTCGTCGGCGGCGGGCAGACCGGGATCGAGGCGGTGCTGCGCCTTGTCGGCGCCGGCCACCGCAACGTGGTCTGGCTGGGACGCCGGCAGTGGTTCCAGACGATCGACGACTCCCCGGTGGCCAACGAGTTCTACCGGCCGGACCACCAGCGGTTCCTCCAGGAGCTCACCCGGCCGACCCGCCGCCGGATGGTCGACGAGCAGGGCTTCACCGGCGACGCCTTGACGCCGGGGGCGCTCCGCGTGCTCTACCAGGCGAACTACGACGGCCTGCTCGCGCACGGGCGCTACCCCGTCACGCTGCTGCCCGGCCGCGACGTCACCCACGGCGTCCAGGTCGGGGACGACATCGTGCTGTCCTGCACGGCGCCCGAGCGACGCGAGCGCCACCAAGCGGCGTACGTCGTCATCGCGGTCGGCCGTGAGCCGGTGCCGCTGCCGCTGTCCGCGGGCCTGCGCGAGCGCCTCGACACCGACGAGGACGGCGAGGTCGTCGTCGAGTCCGACTACTCGGTGCGCTGGAAGGGCATGAACGGGCACCGGATCTACGCGATGAACCGGGCGCGGTTCAGCCACGGGATCCCCGACGCCAACCTGACCCTGCTGCCGGTGCGGTCCGCGCTGATCATCAACTCGATGCTCCGCCGGCACCTGTTCACCGTCACCGACGACCTGTCGCCGATCAGGTGGGACGCGGCATGAGCGAGCGGAGCGAGCCAGGAGGCCTGCCGACGCGGCCACCTGGCCACTGCACCGCGGCGCCGGCGACCACCGGCCGTCGCAGGGTCGGACGCCCATCTGGACCGCGGTCACAGCATGATGAGCGACGCCCAAGGCGCGCGAGGGCGGTCGCATGAGGAGCCCGATGTACGACGGGCGCACGTTCGCGCCGGCGGACGGTGGGCCGGCCCGAGGCTCGTACCGCCAGGTCGCCGACCTGGTCTGGGCGTCGTTCTCCGGCGGCGCCGTCAGGGCGGGCCAGCTCGTCGGCCGCGCCGGTCCCGACGGGGTGATCCATGCGGCGTACTGCCAGCTGATGACCAACGGAGAGACGGTGGCCGGGCAGTGCGCCAGCACCCCGACCGTGCTCCCGGACGGCAGCCTGCGGCTGACCGAGCGGTGGCAGCGACTCGACGGCACCACAGGCGTCTCGGTGATCGAGGAGGTCAGATGAAGCCCCACCTGCTGATCGTCGGGACGGGCGAGCGGCGGTTCCGCGAGTACCTGCTCCGCTCGATCGCCCGGGACTACCGGGTGCACCTGTTCCTCACCGCCGAGGCGAGCTGGGAGCAGGCGTACGTCGCGGAGTGGACGGTGCTGCCCAGCACGACCGACGCGGGCCTGCTGGTCGCCGCGGCGGCGGAGCTGCACCGCCGCGACCCGCTCGACGGCGTGCTGTGCTGGGACGAGGCCAGGATCCTGCCGGCCGCCGAGGTCGCCGACGCGCTGGGCCTGCCCGGCAGCGGTGCCGCTGCGGTGGAGCGGTGCCGGGACAAGCACCTGACCCGCCAGGCCCTGGCCGCGGCGGGGGTGCCCCAGCCGGAGTCGGTGCTCGTCGCCGACGTGGAGTCGGCGCTGGCCGCCGCTGACCGGATCGGCTACCCCGTGGTGCTCAAGCCGCGTGCGCTCGCGGCGAGCCTGGGCGTGGTGCTCGTGAAGGACGCCGACGCGCTCCGCGCGGGCTTCTCCTTCGCCCGCGACACCACCGTGCCCGAGGCCCCGGCGTACGACGTCTCGGTGCTGGTCGAGGAGTACGCCCGGGGCCCGGAGGTCAGCGTGGACTGCGCGGTCTCGGGCGGCAAGGTGCTCCCCCTGTTCCTGGCGCACAAGCGGCTGGGCTACGCGCCGTACTTCGAGGAGGTGGGGCACGAGGTCCGCGGCCGCGACGCGCTGCTCCGCGTCACCGACGTCGTCCGGCTGCTCGTGGACGCGCACGAGGCCCTGGGCATCACCGACCAGATGACCCACACCGAGCT
>JBIOYO010000510.1:0-3905 GCA_044870175.1 Nocardioidaceae bacterium
ACCACGGGCACGAAGAACAACGATCCGACGAGCAGGCCCCACAGGGCCCCCCAGCCGGCGCCGTGCTTCTCGTCGTCGCGCGAGTGATGGGTGTCTGGTCGTGACGCGCCGACCGGCCAGGACACCACCGCGTGGTCCAGCACCTTCACCAGCCCGTCCTGCTCCGCGTTCTTGAGCATGGTCGAGGCATGCTCCGCGCCCTCAGGGTTGTCGAACTTCCACACCGTGAACGTCGTCACTGCGCGCTCCTTCCGTCGTCGGCGCCGTCGTCGATCGCCCACACCATGCTGCCGCGGGGGGTGGGGCGGCGCCACCCCCGGGTGGGTGGCAGGTCGGTGGACCGGAGAGCCGCGGCCGGGCGACGGCGGGTCCCACCCGCTTTGGGGTGAGGAAATGCCACCCGCGGCACCGCCACCCTTGCCGTGCCGACGAATCCCTTTGGAGGAGGCTTCCATGACCGCCGCATCCGACCAGTCGGGGAACGACGAGGTCGAGGCACTGCGGGCCCGGGTCGCCGAGCTCGAGGCGCAGCTGGCGGTGGGTCCGGCCGTACCGTCGGCGCCTGAGGCGTCGCGGCCTCCGCGGGGTGGTGCCTGGCGGCCGTTCGTGTCTGTGGTGCTGATCCTGGTCGGCGCGCTGCTCGCCCCGGTCGCCGTCGTCGCGACCTGGATGCACGACGAGGTCGCCGACACCGACCGGTACGTCCAGACGGTGGCCCCGCTGGCCGACGACCCGGCGGTCCAGGCGGCGATCGTGCAGAGCGTCACCGACGAGATCTTCGAAAGGCTCGACGTCGAGGGCCTGACGCAGCAGGTCGTGGACGCCCTCTCGGCTCGTGGGCTGGCGCCGCGTGCCGCGAGTGCCCTGTCCGCGCTCTCGCAGCCACTTGCCAACGGCGTGCGCAGCTTCGTGGAGGACCAGGTGGCGCGGGTGGTCGCCTCGGACACGTTCAAACAGGCCTGGGAGGCCGCGAACCGCGAGGCGCACGAGCAGATGGTGTTGGCGCTGACCGGTAGCAGCCGGGGCGCCGTGGAAGTGTCCGGCGGCACGGTGCGGGTGAACCTGGCCGCGGTCATCGACACGGTCAAGCAACGGCTGGAGGACTCCGGGTTCGCGCTCGCCTCGCGGATCCCTACGGTCCAGGCGGAGTTCGTGGTGATGCAGTCGGCGGACCTGGCAAAGGCCCAGCGCGCGTTCCGGCTGCTCGACACGCTTGGCTGGCTGCTGCCGGTGGCCGCGATCGGCTTCCTCGCGGCCGGGGTGGGAGTCGCCCGGTCCCGGCGGCGAGCGCTGGTCGGCGCGTCGCTCGGTGTCGTCGCGGCCTTGGTCCTGCTGGGCCTGGCGCTGAACGTCTTCCGTGAGGTGTACCTGGGCGCGGTGCCACCGGACGCACTGCCCACCGACGCCGCCGCGGCGATCTACGACGAGCTGGTCGGGTTCATCCGGCTGAACATCCGCGCCCTGCTGGTGGTCTTCCTCGCGATCGCCGCCATCGCCTGGGTGACCGGTCCCGGCCCCGGTCCCCGCCGGGTCCGCGAGGTGACCGGTCGCGGCGTCGACGTGGTGCGGCACGGGTCGGACCAGGCCGGGCTGGACACGGGCAGGTTCGGGTCGGCCCTCTACCAGTACCGCACCGCGCTCCGCGCCCTGGTGCTCGGTGGGGCGCTGCTGGTCTACGTGATGGCCGACCACCCGACCGGCGCCTGGACCCTGACCGTGCTGGTCGTGGCTCTGCTGCTGCTCCTCGTCGTCGAGGTGCTGGCCCGTCCGCCGCGACAGCCGGCCGGTCATGGCTGACGCGACGCACCACCCCCGCCTGGGTGGTGCCCGGCCACCCATCCTCGCGACATCGTGAACGACCCAGGCGGCCCGGCTGCGGCCGGTCCCGCCCCAACCGAAGGAGAGACCTGCGATGGACAGCTTCTGGGACTGGTTCTGGCTAATGGTGTGGTGGTTCTTCTTCATCGCCTACCTGATGGTGCTGTTCAACGTCATCGGGGACCTGTTCCGCGACCGTGAGCTGTCGGGATGGTGGAAGGCGATCTGGATCGTCTTCCTGATCGTGCTGCCGGCCATCGGGCTGCTGACCTACCTCATCGCCCGGGGCGGCAGCATGGCCGAGCGCTCGGCGGCAGCCATGTCCGACGCCCGAGCCGCGAGGGAGTCCTACATCCGTCAGGTCGCGGCCACGTCGCCGGCGGACCAGATCGCGTCGGCCAAGACGCTGCTGGACCAGGGGTCCATCACCCAGGCCGAGTTCGACGCGCTCAAGGCCAAGGCATTGGCCTCCTGACCGGCCGGTCTACGCTGAGGAATCCGAGGAGCGGCGATGACGACCACGGACCAGGACGTGCCACCCCTGTCCGACGAGCAGCTTGCAGAGGTGCTGTCGCTGATGAAGGGCGCCGACAGCGTGGAGCTGAAGCTCAGCGTGGCCGAGGGCTACGAGCGCTCCGCCGTCGACGCGCTCGACATGGACCCGCTGGACGCGCAGATCCGTCAGGTGGTGTTCTTCGACACCCCGGAGCTGGTGCTGTACCAGCGGGGAGTGGTGGTGCGGGCACGGCGGGTCCAGCGCAAGCCGGGCGACTCGGTGGTGAAGCTGCGCCCGGTCGTCCCCGAGCAGCTGCCTGCGAAGCTGCGGAAGTCCGGCGGTCTCACTGTGGAGGTCGACGCCATGCCCGGTGGGTTCGTCTGCTCCGCGTCGCTGAAGCGGGCCGGGGTCGACGACGCCAAGGTGAAGGACGTGTTCGCCGGACGACGTCCGGTCCGAGGGCTCTTCACCGACGAGCAACGCAGGTTCTTCAAGGCGCACGCCCCGGAAGGGGTCGAGCTGGATGCGCTGTCCAAGCTCGGGCCGATCAACGTCATGAAGCTGAAGTTCGTCCCGGCCGAGTACCAGCGTCCCCTCGTCGCCGAGCTGTGGACGTACCCCGACGGGTCACGGATCCTGGAGCTCTCCACCAAGTGCGGTCCTCACGAGGCGTTCCAGGTGGCCGCCGAGAGCAAGGCGTTCCTGGCCGGATGCGGCATCGACCTCCATGGGGCGCAGCAGACCAAGACGAAGGCCGCCCTGCGGTTCTTCGCAGCGGAGTCCGCTGCCGCCGCCCTGGGCTGACGAAGGAGGCCTGCGGTGGCTGAGCTGGTCCCACGGTGGGAGTGGCGGACCTTCGGCAGTCCGGTCGACCTGGCGGAGGGAGCGTTCGCCGAGCGGTCACCGGAGCGGGTCCAGGAGAGCGACGAGGTGTACCTGGTCTCCTCTCGCGGCGGGGACACGGTCAAGGTCCGCGACGACCTGATGGACGTGAAGCATCTGGTCCAGGTGAACGACGACGGGCTGCAGCAGTGGGCCCCGGTCATGAAGGCGCCGTTTCCCCTGCCGGTCGCCGACGTGCGCTCGATGCTCGCCGCGATGCTGGTAGGGCCGGCCGTGCCGCTGGAGCGAGACTCCTACACGCTGGAGGAGCTGCTCGAGGAGGTCGTCGGGCCGATCCGTGAGCTGGCCGCGGTGCGGGTGCACAAGGTGCGGAACCGGTTCACGATCGGCGGGTGCATGACCGAGCTGACGCGGGTGCGTGCGGACGGCGAGACGACCCGGACGATCGCGGTCGAGGCCGAGTCCCCCCATGACGTCGTCGCGACGGTGCGTGACATCGGGTTGGGCTCCTACCCGAACGTCAGCTTTCCGCAGGGCCTCAGAGAGCTCCTGGCGACTCCGGACCCGCGGTACGCGGTCATCGACGTGGGCACGAACTCGGTGAAGTTCCACCTCGGCGAGCGCGGCGTAGACGGTGCCTGGCGGAGGGTCGTCGACCGTGCGGATCCCAGTCGGCTGGGAGAAGGGCTGGACGAGACCCACCGACTGGGCGCGGAGCCGATCCGGCGGACGGTCGAGGCCATCGCCG
>JBIOYO010000511.1:0-2059 GCA_044870175.1 Nocardioidaceae bacterium
TAGCGAGCGGGCATCGGACGGACCGCGGTGATCCGGTGGATGGCGAAGGAGCGGACGCCGTCGGTGCGGTGGTCGAAGGCACGCAGCCAGCCGCCCTCGACGCGGTGGGGGTCGACGACGCGTTCCACGGTGGAGCCGTCGTTGTCGACGTAGCCGATCCAGACGGTGCCGCCGTGCTCGGCCGCTTCGCGGAGGACGGCGAGGGTGGCGGCTGGGGTGGTGCGTGCGGTCAGGGTCGGGTCGCCTGGGCGGTGGGCGGCGGCGCGGTCGCCGGCGCGGACCGCGGTGACGGTGGCGGCGGCGCGGGCCTCGACCCGGGCGCGGTCCCGCAGCTCACCCGGAGCCGGCGTGGGGGTGCGGGTCCGGTACGCCGGGCGACGGCCCAGCCGGATCGTCCCGTCGGCGCTCTCCAGCACCGGCGCATGGCCCAGGTCCCGGAGCCGGGGCAGCAAGAGGTCGACCGGCACGTCGGTGACCAGCACGGTCGGAGCCAGCCGGCGCAGCCGCAGGGAGGCGGCGCCCGGGTCGTGGGCCAGCGCCGCCAGCAAGGTCTCGTCGTCGCTGCGCAGGAACGCCGACGCGGCACCGACCCTTACGGTGCCGAAGGTGCGGGCGACGTCGTCGACGAGGTAGCGCAGCGGCTGCGGCACGGCGGTCGCCGAGGCCCGTCCGAGCAGGTCGTGCACCTCCACCGCCGACCAGCCGGCGTCGAAGGCGCGGCGCACCGACGACTCGGTGAACCGGTAGACCGTGGCGCCGCCCCGGGACTCGATGTCGGCCACGGCGGCGAGGCTGCGCGCGAGCGCCTGTTCCAGCGGCCCAGGGGCCACCGCGGTGAGGTCGGCCTGCACCAGCACGTGGCCGACCGGCGCCGGCAGCAGCGGGCGCAGCGCCGTCGCCGCCGCGTGCAGCGGGTCGTCGGCCAGCAGCGCCCGCCCGTGCGCCGACATCCCGCCCAGGCCGAGAACGCCGACGACCGCGCCCTCCTCGACGACTGCGGCGACCGCCTCGGCTCTGTCGGGGGGGCGGCGCGGTCGCAGCCACCGCAGCCGGGAGACCAGCGAGGGCACGCCGGTCCCTGGCGCCAGGACCGACCCGGGGTCCAGAGCCGCGATCTGCGCGAGCGCCTCGCGCCGGGTGGCTGCGAGCCATGACCGCTCGAGGTCGGGCTGCAGGGCGTTGACCGGCTTGCCGGCGTCGCGGGTGCCGACCAGGGCGGCGAGCCGCGCACCACCCAGCCACGCGACCGCCAGCCTGGCCCACCGGTCCTCGGGCGGCGCGGCGACGAAGCCGTCGAACGCGTCCGTCGGCAGCCACGCCGCGTCCATCGCCTCGGTCTCACCCCGGGCCAGCAGGCCTGCGGCGGAGGCCACCTCGACCACGAGCGCCGCCACCGGCCCGGCGACCTGCAGGTACGCCGCGACGGCCTTGAGGTCACGCACTCCGATCCCGCCCTGCCGCAGCGCCGGAGGCGGGTGGGCACCCCAGTGCTCCAGCAGCAGCTCCACGTGCCGGACCAGCTCGTACGCCGCTCCTGCGGCGGCCTGGTCCACCAACCGGCCGCTGCGGGAGGCGACCGCGAGGTCGGGAGGCCGGTCGACCCGGTCGCGGGTGGTGCGGCCGTCGCGCAGCGCCATCGCCACCTCGCGGGGCACCGCGACGTGGGTCCGCCCGCGCGCCATCAGCAGGCCACGGGCCAGCAGCTCCTCGGCAGGTGCCGCCGCCCGGCCCGCACGGACCGGGTGCGCGGCGCCCTCGTAGGTGCCCTCGGAGCCGCTGCGCTCCAGGTGGTCCAGGATGGTCCGCGCCTGCTGGCTCACCTGCCCGACCAGGTCCGACACGGTGCCCCGGTCGGCGAGGGCGGCGACGAGGGCGTCCACGTCGCGGGAGCGGTCGCCGGTGGGGGTCATCCCGAGGTCGGCGACGACGCCGGCGACCCGGTCCGGTCCGTAGCCGGCCAGCAGCGACGCCGCCGACGGGCCGAGCCCGCTCCGCGACGTACCCAGCGTGTCGGCGACCACGGACAGCGTCCGCACCTCGTCCGGTCCGCCCCAGAGCA
>JBIOYO010000512.1:0-2475 GCA_044870175.1 Nocardioidaceae bacterium
GTCGGTTCAGGGCTTGCTGGGGACAGATTCCCATGGGATCCAGGTTCCTTGCCGCCTCCCACGGCGTACGCGTCGTGGGGGGCGGGTGATCGTCGTGGGGGCTTGACCTTGCCCCTGCGTCAGGGTCTCACCATGGCGGCATGACCGCTCCCAACCCTGCGATCGAGGTCGCCGGACTGACCAAGTCCTTCGGCGACCACACCGTGCTGGACGGCGTCGACCTGACCGTCCCGGAGGGCACCGTCTACGCGCTCCTCGGACCCAACGGCGCCGGCAAGACGACCGTCGTCAACATCCTCTCCACCCTGCTGACCCCCGGTGACGGGCAGATCCGCGTGGCCGGCTTCGACGTACGACGCGAACCCGCCGGGGTGCGCGCCGCGATCGGCGTCACCGGGCAGTTCTCGGCGCTCGACGAGCTGCTCACCGGCCGCGAGAACCTGCGGCTGATGGCCGACCTCGCGCACTTGGACCGGCGGGCCGCCGCTGCTGCCGTGACCGCGATGCTGGAACGCTTCGACCTGCTCGAGGCGGCCGACCGGCGGGCCCAGACGTACTCAGGTGGCATGAAGCGCCGGCTGGACCTGGCGATGACGCTGATCGCCCGGCCCCGTTTGATCTTCCTCGACGAGCCGACCGCCGGTCTCGACCCGCGTAGCCGTCGCGAGCTGTGGGCGATCGTGCGCGAGCAGGTGGCCGACGGGGTGACGGTGCTGCTGACGACGCAGTACCTGGACGAGGCCGACCACCTTGCCGACCGGATCGGGGTGCTCGACGGTGGCCGGCTGGTCGCCCAGGGCACGGCTGCAGAGCTGAAGCGGCGCGTTCCCGGCGGGCACGTGTCGGTCCAGTTCACCGACGCCGCAGGTTTGGCCGCCGCGGCGGTCGCCCACCCAGACGCCACCGCCGATGCCGAGACGCTCACGCTTCAGGTGCCGGGCGACGGCAGCGTCGCCGGACTGCGCCGCGTGCTCGCCGGCCTCGACGACGTCGACGTCGCCGCTCTGAGCGTCGAGTCCGCCGACCTCGACGACGTGTTCCTCGCGCTCACCGGCCACGCGGCCGAGGCGCCCGCATCCGAGGAGGTCCCGGCATGACGACGTACACCGTTCGTGACTCGGCGACGATGCTGCGGCGCAACCTGCTGCACATCCGCCGCTACCCCTCGTTGTCGGTCATGCTGGTCGCACAGCCGATCCTGTTCCTGCTGCTGTTCGTGTACGTCTTCGGCGGCACCATGGGAGCCGGGCTGCCGGGGCAGGATGGCGGCGGAGCCCGCGGCGACTACCTGGTGTACATCGCGCCGGGCATCCTGGTCATGACCGTTGCCAGTGTCGCGCTCGGCACGGCGATCTCGACCGCGACCGACATGAGCACTGGGATCATCGCCCGGTTCCGCACCATGGACATCGCGCGGGTGTCGGTGCTCACCGGCCACGTGCTGGGCGCCGTCATCAAGACCGGGTTCGCCGTGGTGGTCGTGACGGCGGTCGTGTTCCTGCTCGGGTTCCGCTCCGACGCCGGCATGGGCGGGTGGCTGGGCGTGCTCGGGCTGCTGCTGCTCACCGCGTTCGCGCTCACCTGGCTGACCGTCGGCATGGGTCTGGCGGCCGACAGCGTCGAGACGGCCAGCAACACCCCGCTGTTCCTGATGATCCTGCCGTTCATCAGCAGCGCCTTCGTGCCGACCGACGCGATGCCCGCCGGACTTCGCTTCTTCGCCGAGCACCAGCCGTTCACGCCGATCATCGACACCCTCCGGGCACTCCTCACCGGCGTTCCGACCGGCTCTGACCTGTGGCTCGCGGTCGGCTGGTGCGTGCTGATCTCGCTGCTGGGCTACCTGTGGTCGCGCCGGTTGTTCCTCCGCGTCCCGGCGAAGTAGGAGACTGGCGCGGTGCTCACGATCGGCCAGCTGGCGTCGTACGCCGGGGTCACCGTGCGCGCGGTGCGGCACTACCACGCCAAGGGTCTCCTGCCGGAGCCGGAGCGCGACCACTCCGGCTACCGGCGGTACGACGCCCACGCCGTGGTCGAGCTCATCAAGATCCGCACGCTGGCGGACGCCGGGGTGCCGCTCGCCCGCGTCCGCGAGCTGCTCACCGCCGACCAGGCGGAGTTCAACTCTGCCGTCGCCGACATCGACCGGCGCCTGCGCGCAGAGATCCGGGAGCGGCAACGGCACCGCGAGCGGATCATGCAGCTGGCCGCCGGGGACAGCCTGGCCCTGCCGCCGGAGGCGGTGGCGTACCTGGACCGGCTGCGCGAGCTGGGGCTGCCGGAGCTGCTGGTCCAGGGCGAGCGGGACGCCTGGATCCTGGTCGCCGCCCAGCTCCCCGAGCAGATGCCGTTCTACATGACGATGAAGCAGCAGCAGCTCGACGACGGGGCGACGGTCGAGCTCTACCGCGACCTCGCCGCGGCGATCCACTGGGAGGCGGACGACCCGCGAGTGGCGGCCGTCGCCGACCGGCT
>JBIOYO010000513.1:0-3197 GCA_044870175.1 Nocardioidaceae bacterium
CATGTAGCGGCGCACCGGGTCGACGGAGAACGCCTCGGTCAGCGAGCCCGGCCCGCGAGGCGTCTCGCGCGGCATCATCGTGTTGAGCATCTGGGGCGGCACCAGCATCGACATCGTGGCGCGGGCCCGCTGGTCGGCCTCGAGGTCGGCGTACACGCTCTCCTCGACCAGGTCGCCGAGCACCGCGCGGAGCTGGCGAAGGTTCTTCACGCAGTGCGCGCGCTGCCACTGCGCGGACTCCCAGTCCGCACGGGTCACGTCGCGCCACCCGGGGAACCGGGTCCAGTCCGGCTCGGCCAGCGCCGGCGCCCGGTAGGCGTACGGCTGGCCGGTGGCCATGCTCAGCGCGGTGGCGATGGTCATGGGTCGCTCCCGTCGTGTCGGTTGTGCCGTTGCGGCGGTCATGCCAGGGTAGATGCACATCGTCCGGCAGGTCCACTGGCTCACCGTAGAACTTCCGGTCACGAGACGGTAACGAAGGAGATATGTCCATGACGCTCGGCCCCGGGGACCCCACTGGGCGGCACCGGGTGGTCGCCCCGCCCGGCGCGCTGCCGCAGGCCGCCGAGTGCCTGGACACCCGGCGGCAGCTGTGGCCAGACGAGACCCGGCTCCGCGTCGAGCGGCTCAACCTGGACGCCGCGTCGTACCGGCAGCTGGCCCGCAAGCACACCCAGGACGGACGGGTCGACGGCGCCGCCGTGCGCGCCGAGGTACTCGACATCGTCGCGACACGGGGGAAGATGCAGAACCCGGTCACCGGCTCCGGCGGGATGCTGCTCGGCACCGTCGAGGAGGCCGGCCCGGACGCGACGCTGGGGCTCGCCCCCGGGGACCGGGTGGCCACCTTGGTCTCCCTCACCCTGACCCCGCTGGTGCTCACCGACGGCCTGGCCGGTTGGGACGGCCTGAGCGAGCAGGTGCCCGCGGACGGCTACGCCGTGCTCTTCGGCCGCTCCTGCGCCGCCCGCCTCCCCGGCGACCTCCCCGGCGCGCTGGCGCTAGCCGTCCTCGACGTCTGCGGCGCGCCAGCCCTCACCGCCCGCGTCGTCTCCGGGTACGACGACCCGGCAGTGGTGGTCCTCGGCGGCGGGAAGTCCGGCTCGCTCGCGCTGGCGGCCGCCCGCCGTGCCGGAGCGGCGGTGACCGCGGGTGTCGTGCCCACCCACGGTGAGGCCCACCGGCTGCGGGCCGCCCGCGTCGCCGACCACGTCCTGGTCGCCGACGCCCGGGACCCGCTCGCGCTGCGCGACGCGGTGGTGCGCCCTCTGGGCCGGACCGCCGACGTGACGGTGGTGTGCGTGGACGTGCCCGGCTGCGAGGGCGGCGCCGTCCTCGCCACCGCCGACGGTGGCACCGTCGTGTTCTTCTCCATGGCCACGTCCTTCGCGAGCGCCGCCCTCACCGCCGAAGGGCTCGCCGCCGACGTGACGATGCTGATCGGGAACGGCTACGTCCCCGGCCACGCCGAGCACGCGCTGGACCTGGTCCGCAGCGAGCCGGGCCTGCGCGCGCTGTTCGAGGAGCGGCTCCATGGCTGACCTCACGGTGGTTGAGCCGGTCGAGCCGCTCCCGGTGGTTGAGCCGGTCGAGCCGCTAGGCGAGACCGTGTCGAAACCTGGTGAGGTGCGCTGGGACCGTGCCGGGGCTCGGGATGGTTTCGACACGGCTCACGTCGTTCGCCGGCTCAACCGGCGGGGTGAGGACGGGAGAATGAGGCCGTGACCAGGATCCTGCTCCGCGGCGGGTACGTGCACACGCCGGGCGACCCGCACGCGACCGCACTGGCGGTGGACGGTGGGGCCGTGGTGTGGACCGGGGACGACGACGCGTCGGCCCACTTCGCCGACGGCGCCGACCGCGTGGTCGAGCTGGAGGGCCGGCTGGTCACGCCCGCGTTCGTCGACGCCCACGCGCACCTGGCCCAGGCCGGGCTGGCCGCAACCAGCGCCGACCTGACGGCCGCGACGTCGGCGCGGCACGCGCTGGACCTGCTCGCCGCCCACGCCGCGTCCAGCACCGCCGGAGTCGTCCGCGGCCACGGCTGGGACGAGTCCGGCTGGCCCGAGGGCCGCGCGTTCACCGGCCAGGAGCTGGCCCGGGCGGTCGGGGGGCGGTCGGCGTACGTCACCCGGGTCGACATGCACTCCGCCGTGGTCACCGGCGTCGCGGGTCGCGAGGGCAGGGTCGAGCGCGACGAGCACCACGAGGTGCGCACGGCGCTGTTCGACCTCATCCCCGCCTGCGACCGGGCCGAGGCGATCCGGGCGGCCTTGACCCGGGCCGCGGCCCAGGGCGTCGGCCTGGTCCACGAGCTCGGCGCGCCGCACATCTCGCCGCCGAGCGACTTCGACGTCCTCGCCGAGCTGGAGGCCGACGGCGGGTTCCCCGACACGGTGCGCTACTGGGGCGACCTGGACGTCGGCGTGGCGAGGGAGCTGGGCTGCGCCGGCGCGGCCGGTGACCTCTGCGTCGACGGGGCCGTCGGCTCGCGGACCGCCGCCCTCCACGCGCCGTACACCGACGACCCCGGCACGTGCGGACACCTCTACCTGTGCGCCGAGCAGGTCGCCGACCACGTCGTGGCCTGCACCGCGGCGGGGCTGCAGGCCGGCTTCCACGTCATCGGAGAGCGGGCGGTGGCCGAGGCCGTCGCCGGCTTCGCGTCCGCCGCCGGCCGGCTGGGCGCGGCCGCCGTGGTCCGGGGCCGGCACCGCCTGGAGCACCTGGAGATGGTCACCGCCGACCAGCTGCGGGTGCTCGGCGAGCTCGGCGTCACCGCCAGCGTCCAGCCCGCCTTCGACGCGCTCTGGGGCGGCCCGGGCGGCCTGTACGAGCGCCGCCTCGGCGACCGGGCCGCCGCGATGAACCCGTTCGCCTCGATGAACCACGCCGGCATGCCGCTCGCGTTCGGCTCCGACGTCCCGGTCACCCCCGTCGACCCGTGGGGCGCCGTGCGCGCCGCCGCGTTCCACCACGACGTGTCCGAGCGGATCACCGTGCGCGCGGCGTTCAACGCCCACACCCGGGGCGGCTGGCGGGCGGCCGGCGACGACGAGGGCGGCGTGATCGCCGTCGCCGCGCCGGCGAGCATCGCGGTCTGGGACGTCGAGGGCGAGCTCGGCGTGCAGACGCCGGACGAGCGGATCGCCGCCTGGTCCACCGACCCCCGCGCCGGGGTCCCGCAGCTGCCCGAC
>JBIOYO010000514.1:0-3607 GCA_044870175.1 Nocardioidaceae bacterium
CGGCTCACCCGGTGTCCCCGCCGGCCAGGCCGTAGTGCGCGGCGACCGAGTACCGCACCCAGCTCGCCGACCGCACGGGCGACACGTGGTGCATCCATCCGGGGCTGATCCGCAGCATCGCCAGCCGGCCCGCCACGGGCGCGAGGACGACGCTCTCACCGCTCGGCGGCTCCACGACCAGCTCCCCGCCGTGCCCGGGCTGCCAGCCACTGCTGAGGAACAGCACCAGGCCGAAGCGGCGGCGTTCGAAGGTGTCGGAGTGGCGGCGCAGGTACTGCCGCCGGCGGTAGCGCGCGACGTCCTGGGAGCGCAGCTCCAGCGGCTCGCCGTACGCCGCGCTGAACGCCGCGGCGACCCGCATGTCCGCAAGCCCGGCGACGACCCCGCGAAGGAGCGGCGGCCACGACGGCTCGCGGAGGTTGTCGATGTTCACCGTGCGGCGCGCCGGCGGCTCGGCCAGGAACCGCTCGGGGGTGACCTGGCGGGCCCGTGAGCTCGGCGTGCGCACCCAGCACTCGGTCACCCAGCCGGGCTGCGCCGCGAGCTCGGTGACCAGGGGCCTGGTCACCCCCTCGGGCAGCAGCGGGAGCTGGGCGGCGCAGACACCCTCGTCGTCGGCGAGCGACGCCACCCCGTCGAGGACGGCGGGCGCGGTGAGGGCGGCGACGAGCGTCTCGCGGACCTGCTCGGGGGCCGGCCGCCGGTACGCCGGGAGGGCCGCGCCCGCGGTGGGTGGGGTTGCGGTTGGCGGGGTTGCTGTGCGGGCGGTCATGACGCGATCGGCATGGGGTTGAGCCGGTCCTCGGTGAGCGGCCGGTCCAGCCAGCCGAGAGCGACCGGGGTGTCGTACAGGCGGCCGGGCGCGTAGCGGGACCAGAAGTGCCGCAGTCCGGGTACGACGACCTTCGCGGCCGCGACCCCGAGGTCGGGGCGGGTCTGGTCGACGACCAGGAGGTCCATGCCGTGCCGCGCCATCAGGCCGGCGCACCAGCGCACGTCGGCGACCACGTCGTCGCTGTCGAAGCGGGGCAGGTCGGCGAGGCTGCGTGCGGGTGCGGCGAGGTCGGGCAGCAGGTACTCCAGCCCCGTCGTCGAGTCCTGGGCGTACCACGCGGCGTTGTCCGGGTCGCCGTCGAAGTCCCCGTCGGACTGCTCGACCAGGGCGAGCATCTGGGTGAGCTCGGTGACCGCGCGGGAGAGCGCGACCGCGGGGTCGAGGTGGCAGCCGTAGCCCTGGATCAGCATGGGCGGTCCCCCACCGGTGCGGGCCGAGACCGCGACGAGCGAGCAGATGCCGAGGTCCGTGGTCACGTCGAGCACCCAGAGCGAGCGGCCTCGGGCGGCGTACTCGCGGCGGACCGCCTGGAGGTAGCCGTCGTCCACCTGGTCCAGGTCCAGCTGCGGACGGCGTACGCGGTTGTACCACCACAGGGCGATCGAGTCGCGCTCAACCAGCTCCAGGAAGCCCTGCAGCACCGCCTCCTCCAGGGTGCTGCCGCTCGCAGAGCCGTTCGAGTCAGCTCGACAGAAATAGTGTTCTGCTGGCTGCGGGTAGTTGTAGAAGCAGTACGCCGTCGGCAGGTGCCGGACCGAGCCGTCCACGAAGGACCGGGCCGGCGTCCACTCGATGCTCCGCTCGGGATCGAACCGCATGGGTACGAAGGCGTACTCCGAGTGCGCGGTGTTCCACTGCTCGCGGGTGGCGTACTGGTGCTCGCTGACCTGCAGGAGCTCCTCAGGGTGGACCGCCGTCGGGAGACCGGCCAGCGTGGAGGTGAGGCGCTCCTCCGCGCCGGTGAAGAGACCGCTGTACCTCTCCAGCGCCTCACCGACCGCGCTCGCGCGGGCCTGCAGGTCGGTCCTGCCCTTGCCGGCGCTGGTCGGCTCCAACCCGCGCATGATCGAGCGCAGGTTGGCTCCGTACCGACCGAACGGGTGGTTCGCGGCGTAGACGTGCAGCAGGTCGCTGCCGGTCTCGTGCTTGCGCAGCGAGGAGACGACCCCCGTGATCGGGCTGACCTGCCGCTCCAGCCGGGCCATCGTGGTCTCGGCCCGCTCGACCCGGTGGCCGCCGTCGCCGGTGGCCAGCTTCGGCTGCGGAGCGGTGGGCAGCGCCGGCGCGGTGCGAAGGACGGCGTCGGTGCCGCAGGCGGGGCACTGCGGCCGCCGGGTGAGCACGTGCCGGGTCGTCGACGCCTCGGCGTGGTCGACGCTGACGACGGCGCCGTCGAGGTCGCTGCTGCCGGTGGCGAGCCGCGTGGCCACCTGGGTCACCGCGAGCATCAGCGCCGTCCCTGCGGTGGACGGCAGCTGGGCGCGAACCGGGCCGGCGTCCCCCTCGGCACGGAACCGGTGCAGCGCGTCGAGCGGCCGGTTGGCGCCCAGGCGGTCCGCCAGGCAGCGCCAGCACCCGGTCGAGCCGGGCACGAACGTCGGCCCCACCCAGCTCTCGGCCCCTCCGGGCCGGACGAGGAGCCAGGGGGTCCCCGAGTCGAGCGCGGCCCGGTTGTGCTCCGCGAGCGCCTCGTCGAGGTAGTCCTCGACGACCACGACCCGGAGGTCCGCGGGTTCCGCCAGGTCCACCGGGTCCGCCAGGTCGACCAGGTCTGCCGCCTCGCCCCGGCCGACGCCGGTCTCGCGCAGCGCGGCCACGAGCCGGCCGGCGAGGGCGGGGTCGATGCCGGCGCCGGTGTGCACGGTCACTCGAGCGGCCCCGAGCCGCGCGGCGGCCAGCGAGCCGGGCGTGCCGACGGTGTACCAGTAGGCGTCCTGGCCGGCGGGAAGCGGGGGCCCGTCCTGGCCGGCGTCGTCGAGCAGGCCGCGGCGCTCCATGCGGCCCAGCGCGGCGTGCACGTGAAGGGGAGGGATGTCGGGACGGACCAGGCGCACCAGGTCGGCGACGGCACGGCTGCCGTCCAGCAACGGCACCAGGCGCTGGTAGACCTCGCCCTTGAGCGCGGTCGAGTCGCGCTCCCCGACGAGGTACACCGCCTCGTGCGGGGCGAGGGTGACGGCGTAGGCGGGGCTGATCTTCGGGCGGGCGATCATGTCAGCGGTCTCCTGAGGTCTGTTCTGGTCGGGTTCGTGGAGGTGTGGGTGAGGGGTCGACGAGGGTCCGCGCTCCCGGGGCGGGGACGCCGAGCGCGAGCTCGCCCACCGACGTCTCGGCGTACGGCGACCCCGGGAGCAGCCGGGCGAACTGCGCGGAGTCGCCGCCGCCGATGCCACAGGGGGCCAGGCCCATCGAGGTCGCGACCAGGTACAGCGTCTGGACCAGGCAGCCCACGTGCTTGAGGACGAGTGCGTAGGCGATCGACTGGTACTTCCACGACAGCCGCGGGAAGCGGGCCGCGACGACGAGGAGCACCTGCGGCGACCGGCCCGTGCCCATGGAGTAGCCGGCGTCGCGGAGCAGCGCCTCGGACGCCTCCCCCGGGTCGGTCACGTGCTCGAGCTCGTGGTCGGCGGCGCGGTAGTGGTAGACGCCCGGCTCGAGCCCGTCGCAGCGGTCGACGACCAGATACAGCTCCAGCTCGTGCAGGGCGCCGCCGCCGGGGTAGGGCCGGGACACGACCTGCTCGCCGTCCACGAGCTGCAGGGAGGTGAA
>JBIOYO010000515.1:0-2235 GCA_044870175.1 Nocardioidaceae bacterium
AGATCGTGGAGGCGGTACGCCGGGTCTCCGACGGTGAGCCGATGCTGTCGCCGACGGTGACCCGCATGCTGATCGAGCAGGTGACCGCCCAGCACGCCCCCGGTGGCGCCAACGAGGCGAGGAGCCGTCTGGACCGCCTGACCGACCGCGAGACCGAGGTCGCCGTCGCCGTCGGCCAAGGCCTGAGCAACGCCGAGATCGCCGCCGCCCTGCACATGAGCGTGCCGACGGTCAAGGCTCACATCGGCCGGCTGTTCACCAAGCTGGAGGTGGACAACCGGGTGCAGATCGCCATCTACGTGCACGAGGCCGGGAAGCTCTAGCGGCGGCAGAACACCATGGCACCATGGCCATCCGCCGCTTCCCACGCCAGACCCTTCACGGGGAGCGGCACAACGTCATGGGCAGCGACCCGGGAGACCCACGTGCACGGGTGCGGCCCGGAGGTCGGGACGCCTCCCCGGAACGGCCGCGCGGGCAACACCCCTCGCTCGTTCCTCGCTTCGGGGGGCCAGTCCCATCCACGCCCGCGCCGCCGCCCCGGTCCGGCGCCCCGACCTCCTCGGTGTCCCGCGCCCCGCCGATGCCGACCGCTCGGGGACGCCGAGTGGGCGCCAACTCCCGGCGTGGGGACGCCGAGTGGGCGTCAACTCCCGGGGTGGGGACGCCGAGTGGGCGTCAACTCCCGGCTCGGGGGCGCCGACTCGGCGCCAACTCCCGGGTGGGTCGAGTCGGCGTGGCTTCCCGAGGGCGGTGGGCCGAGCCGTCGCTTCTGCTCGCGCTGGGGGCGCCGAGCCGTCGCTTCTGCGCATCCCTGGATCCTTCGCCACTTCCCCCGATGCGTATGGCATGGGAGGCCGCAAGACGTCTCGATCCCATGGGAATCAGCCCCCACTGGGCCGCGCACTTGCGACGGCTCGAGCCGGTTTGGGCGTGCACTAGCGACGGCTCGGCGGCGCCGGTGGGGAGGAGGAGCCGACTGGGCGGGGGGTGGGCGGGAGGAAGGGCCGACTGGGCCGGGGTGGGCTACGGGACGCCGAGCCCGCTCCTGTGCGCCGCTCACCGGCACCGTCGGGGTGCCCCACCCAACCGCCGTCGAGTCCTCGGCGGATGGTGGAGGGGGCCGGGTCAGCCGGCGGTGGGGGCGGGGCGGGGCGTGGGTGTCTGCACCTCCGGGGACTCCTCGACGGGGGAGGGCCAGGGCAGGACGGCGCGGAGGGTGAAGGCGTCGGGGCGGTCGAGGCGCTCGAGGGTCCCCCCGGCCAGCTCGACGCGTTCGGCCAGGCCGACCAGGCCGAGGCCGGCGCCGGGCGTGCGGGTGACATGCCCGAGCTGGCGGAGGTTGCGCACGACCACCTCGACGCCGGAGCTCTCGCTACCGGACACGGTGACCGACGCCTGGGTGCCGGGGGCGTGCTTGCGGGCGTTGGTGAGCCCTTCCTGCACGACGTGGTACACGGTGCGGCCGACCTGCTCGGGCAGCGTGCTGGCGTCGTACAGGCGCTCGTCGTACTGGACCTTCATCCCCGCCGCGCGGGCCTCCTCCACCAGCGCCGGCACGTCGGCGAACGTCGGCTGCGGCCGGTGGCCGGGCCGGACGTCCTCGCCGCGCAGCACGCCGAGCACCTGGCGCAGGTCTGTGAGCGCCTCGTGGGCCTTGCTCTGGATCACCTCGGCGCTGTCGCGGACCTGTTCGGGGGTGAGGTCGTCGCGGTAGGCGAGCGCTCCGGCGTGCATCGAGACCAGCGAGATGCGGTGTGCCAGGGCATCGTGCATCTCCCGGGCGATGCGGGCGCGTTCGGCGCTGCGTGCCTGCGCCACGCGGACCTCCTGCTCGGCCTCGGCGCGCTCGGCCCGGTCCCGGAGGGTCCACATCAGCGCGCGGCGCGAGCCGATGTACATGCCGCTGGCCAGCGCAGCGACGGCGAACAGGAGCCCGACGACAAGGTTCACCGCCCACGAGTCGTTGCCTGGGGAAGGCTGGTACGTGGAAAAGACCTGGGAGGTGACCACGCCGACCACGCCCACGACGACGATCTGCCAGAGCACGCGCCGGGTGGCGAGGGAGACGCAGGTGAGCAGGCTCGGTCCTGCCGACGACGCGGAGAACACCGCGACCAGCTGGAGGAGCACGGCGATGGGGAACGGGAAGCGGCGGCGCAGGAACATCAGCCCGAAGCTGGCCAGACCGACGCCGAGGTCGACCCAGAAGTAGACCGGTGCCTGGTCGAGCTG
>JBIOYO010000516.1:0-16233 GCA_044870175.1 Nocardioidaceae bacterium
GCGGTACGACGAGCAGACCCGGCAGCTGGTGGCCGGCGGGGCCGACCTCGACCGGGTGGTGTTCGAGCTGACCACCGAGGACGTCCGCAACGCCTGCGACATCCTCGCCGACACCTACGCCGCCACGGACGCTGTCGACGGCCGGGTATCCATCGAGGTCGCCCCGACCCTGGCGTTCGACACCCAGGGCACGCTCGCCGCCGCGCGTGAGCTGTGGCACGCGGTCGACCGGCCCAACCTGTTCATCAAGATCCCGGGCACGACCGAGGGGCTCCCGGCGATCACGGCGGCGCTCGGCGAGGGGATCAGCGTCAACGTCACGCTGATCTTCGGCCTGGGCCGCTACGACCAGGTGATGGACGCCTACCTCGCCGGGGTCGAGCGCGCGCGGGACGCCGGCCGCGCGCTGTCGACGCTGCAGTCGGTGGCCTCGTTCTTCGTCTCTCGGGTCGACACGGAGGTCGACAAGCGACTCGAAGCCATCGGCACGCCCGAGGCGAAGGCACTGAGGGGCAAGGCGGCCGTCGCCAACGCGAGGCTGGCCTACCAGGCGTACGAGAAGAAGTTCGGCGGCGAGCGGTTCGCCGCCCTGGAGCGGGCCGGCGCCGCCCGGCAGCGGCCGCTGTGGGCGTCCACGGGGGTGAAGAACCCGGACTACCCCGACACGATGTACGTCGACGAGCTGGTCGTGGCAAACACGGTCAACACCATGCCGGAGAAGACGCTGGAGGCCGTCGCCGACCACGGCGAGGTCACCGACGACGCTGTGACCGGCCGGTACGGCGACGCGAGGCTGGTGCTCGACGCGCTGGACCGGCAGGGTGTCGACTACGACGACGTCATCGCCACGTTGGAGAGCGAGGGCGTCGAGAAGTTCGTGAAGTCCTGGGAGGAGCTCCAGGAGACGGTGAGGGGACAGATGGGGACAGTCGAATGAGCGGAAGCCTGGAGGTGGCGGCTGTCGGGCCTGCCGCGGACGCGGTCAGCACGCACACCCCCGCGCTGGTCAAGGAGCAGTTCGCCAGCCGGTTGTTCGCCCAGGACCACACGCTGTGGGGCGGTCCGGCCGAGGAGGAGGCTGCGAAGCGGTTGTCGTGGGTGGGACTCGCGCGCTCGTCCCGGCCGCTGCTCGGTGAGGTGGCGGCGCTTCGCGACGAGCTCGCCCAGCAGGGCGTCGACCACGTGGTGCTGTGCGGCATGGGCGGCTCGTCGCTGGCGCCCGAGGTGATCTGCGCGACCGCGGGTGTCGAGCTGACCGTCCTGGACTCCAGCGACCCGGACATGGTCCGGGGAGCGCTGACCGACCGGCTGGACCGCACCGTGGTGGTGGTCTCCAGCAAGTCCGGCTCGACGGTCGAGACCGACTCCCAGCGGCGCGCCTACGAGTCCGCGTTCCGCGACGCCGGCATCGACCCGACCACCCGGATCGTGGTCGTCACCGACCCCGGCAGCCCGCTCGACGCCGACGCGCGGGGCGCCGGCTACCGCGTGGTCAACGCCGACCCGAACGTGGGGGGCCGCTACTCCGCCCTCACCGCCTTCGGCCTGGTGCCGAGCGGCCTGGCCGGCGCGGACCTGGAGGCGCTGCTCGACGAGGCCGACTCGGTCGCCGACCTGCTGGCCGCCGACGACGAGGCCAACCCGGGCCTTCGGCTCGGCGCGGCCATGGCCGGGACCGAGCCACTGCGAGACAAGCTGGTGCTCCTCGACGACTCCTCGCCCCTGGCCGGCTTCGCCGACTGGGCCGAGCAGCTGATCGCCGAGAGCACCGGCAAGGACGGCACGGGCATCCTGCCCGTTGTGGTCGGCGGACCCGACGCGCACGAGGTGGTGCGGGCGCCCGCCGACGTCACGATCGCCAGGCTCCGGCCCGACGAGGACACCGAGAGCGCGGAGAGCGACCAGCCCGGCTCGGCGGTGTCCGAGGTGCGGGTCTCAGGGTCGCTCGGCGCACAGCTGCTGCTGTGGGAGGTGGCCACCGCGGTCGCCGGCCGGCTGCTCGGCATCAACCCGTTCGACCAGCCCGACGTGGAGAGCGCCAAGAAGGCCGCGCGTGCGCTGCTGGAGAGCACGCCCGAGCCGGAGCCGCCGGCGTTCACCGACGGGGTCGTCGAGGTCCGTGCCCTCGGCGGCGACTGGCTGGGCGGCGCCGCCACGGTCACCGACGCGGTGAGGGCCCTGATCGACCGGCTCGACCCGGACCACGGGTACGTCGCCGTGATGGCCTACCTGGACCGGCTCGCGCTGGCCGACCTGGCCGAGGTGCGCGGCGCCCTGGCCGACCGCACGGGCCGCCCGGTCACGTTCGGCTGGGGCCCCCGTTTCCTGCACTCCACGGGCCAGTTCCACAAGGGCGGCCCTCCGGTGGGCGTGTACGTCCAGGTCACGGGCGAGCCGGCCGAGGACCTCGCCGTACCTGGACGCGACTTCACCTTCGGCCGGTTCATCGCCGCGCAGGCGGCCGGCGACGCGCAGGTGCTCGCCGAGCGCGGCCGGCCCGTGCTGCGGCTGCACCTGACCGACCAGGAGGCCGGCGTCCCGGTTGTGCAGCAGGCGCTGACGTGACGCCACGGGCGCGCCGCAACCCGCTCCGCGACACCCAGGACCGCAGGCTCCCCCGCATCGCGGGGCCCTGCGGCATGGTCATCTTCGGCGTCACCGGCGACCTGTCCACCAAGAAGCTGATGCCCGCGGTCTACGACCTTGCCAACCGCGGCCTGCTGCCGCCGGGGTTCTCGCTCGTCGGCTTCGCCCGCCGCGACTGGGCCGACCAGGACTTCGCCCAGATCGTGCACGACTCGGTCAAGCTGCATGCGCGCACCGAGTTCCGGGAGGAGGTGTGGGACCAGCTGTCGGAGGGGATCCGCTTCGTCCCCGGCGACTTCGACAACGACATCGCATTCGAGACCCTCCGGCAGACGATCGTGGACCTCGACCGGCTGCGTGGCACCAACGGCAACCACGCGTTCTACCTGTCCATCCCGCCGAGGTTCTTCGCCAACGTCGTCGGCCAGCTCAGGGAGCACGGGCTCGCCGACCAGCACGGCAACTCCTGGCGTCGGGTCGTCATCGAGAAGCCGTTCGGGCACGACCTGGCCTCGGCCCGCAAGCTCAACGCGATCGTCTCGGAGGTGTTCCCGCCCGAGTCGGTGTTCCGCATCGACCACTACCTGGGCAAGGAGACCGTTCAGAACATCTTGGCGATGCGGTTCGCCAACGAGATGTTCGAGCCGATCTGGAACGCCCACTTCGTCGACCACGTGCAGATCACGATGGCAGAGGACGTCGGCATCGGCGGCCGGGCCGGCTACTACGACGGCATCGGCGCCGCCCGCGACGTCATCCAGAACCACCTGGTGCAGCTGATGGCGCTGATCGCCATGGAGGAGCCGACCTCGTTCGAGGCGCCGGCGCTGCGGATCGAGAAGCAGAAGGTGCTGCAGTCCGTCGTACGCCCTCGCCGGCTGGACCTCACCACCGCCAGGGCCCAGTACGCCGAGGGCTGGCAGGGCGGGGTGAAGGTGCCGGGCTACCTCGAGGAGCGGGACATCGCCTCGACATCGACCACGGAGACGTACGCCGCGATCCGCCTGGACATCGACTCCCGGCGCTGGGCCGGCGTCCCCTTCTACCTGCGCACCGGCAAGCGCCTGGGGCGGCGGGTCACGGAGGTCGCCGTTGTCTTCAAGCGGGCGCCGCACCTGCCGTTCGGCCCCACGGCGACGGAGGACCTGACCCAGAACGCCCTGGTCGTGCGGGTCCAGCCGGACGAGGGGATCACCCTGCGGTTCGGCTCGAAGGTGCCGGGCACGGCGATGGAGATCCGCGACGTCAACATGGACTTCGCGTACGGCGGCTCCTTCACCGAGGCGTCCCCGGAGGCCTACGAGCGGCTGATCCTCGACGTTCTGCTCGGCGACCCCCCGTTGTTCCCCCAGCACGAGGAGGTCGAGCTGTCGTGGAAGATCCTGGACCCGGTGATCGACTACTGGGCCCGGCACGGCAAGCCCGACACGTACTCGGCCGGCACCTGGGGCCCGGCCTCGGCCGACGCGATGCTCGCCCGTGACGGCAGGACCTGGAGGCGCCCATGATCACGCTCGAGGACACCGACGCGTCGCAGATCGCGTCGGCACTGATCCGCGCTCGCCGCGCAGCGGGCAGCCCGGCCATGGGGATGGTGATGACGCTGGTCATCGTCGTCCCCGAGGACGAGGCGGACGAGGCGCTGGAGGCCGCCCGCGCGGCCTCTCGCGAGCACCCCGCCCGGCTGCTCGGCGTCGTGCTCGGCGGCAGCCGGGGCGCCGCCCACGTCTCCGCGGAGATCCGCACCGGACGACACGGGTCCGGCGAGGAGGCGCTGATCCGGCTGTCCGGAGAGGTCACGAAGCACCCGGGGTCGGTGGTGCTGCCGCTGCTGCTGCCGGACTCCCCGGTCGTGGTGTGGTGGCCCTCCGACGCGCCGCCGGACCCAGCGGCGGACCCCCTCGGCAGGCTGGCCACGCGACGGATCACCGACGCCGCTTCAGTGCGCTCCGGGAAGGCCAAGGCGATGCTCGGGCAGTGCCACGCGTACGCCGAGGGCAACACCGACCTGGCCTGGACCCGGATCACCGGCTGGCGAGCGTTGCTGGCCGCCGCCCTCGACCAGGTCCCCGCGAAGGTCGACGGCGCGGAGGTCACCGGGCCGCGGGTGAGCCCGAGCACGGACCTGCTGGTCGCCTGGCTGTCCGACCGGCTGCGCGTGCCGGTCCAGAGACGCCGCTCCGACGGCCCCGGGATCACCTCGGTCGTGCTGCACACGCGGCTCGGCGACGTCGCCCTCACCCGCTACGACGGCAAGCTGGCCACGCTGGTGTCGCCGGGCCAGCCGGACCGGCCGGTCGCCCTGAAGCGGCGTACGGTCCCAGAGCTCCTCAACGAGGAGCTGCGCCGGCTGGACCCCGACGACGTCTACGCCGCGACGGTGAAGCGGCTGGTCAGGCTGGCGAAGCAGAGTGAGCGAGCCTGAGATGCCCGACCAGCCGTCCGCGGCCACCGAGGCCGGGCTGAGCGTGAAGCGGTACGCCGACCCCGACGAGCTGGCTCGCAACGTCGCCGCCTCGCTCATCGGCAGCATCGCCCGGGTGCAGGGGCTGGGCCGGACCCCGTCGGTGGTACTCACCGGCGGCTCCATCGCCGACAAGGTGCACGCGGCGGTCGCCGCCTCCGACGACGTGCGGCTGGTGGACTGGTCCGACGTGGACTTCTGGTGGGGCGACGAGCGGTTCGTGCCCGAGGACGACCCCGACCGCAACGCCGGCCAGGCTCGCCGGGCGATGCTCTCCCACCTCCCGGTGTCACCGGCCAGGGTCCACACGGTCGCCGCCTCGGACGGCCCGCTCGGCGACGACCCCGACGCCGCGGCCACGGCGTACGCCGCCGAGCTGGCCGCCGCCACCCAGGCGGACGGCCCGTGCTTCGACATCCTGATGCTCGGCGTGGGACCCGACGGGCACTGCGCCTCGCTCTTCCCGGGCCGCCCCGAGGTGTCCGACCCGGCCCCCGTCCTGGCGGTCCGGGACTCCCCCAAGCCGCCGCCGATCCGCATCTCCTTGGGAATGACGACGCTGATGCGAGCCCGCGAGGTGTGGTTCGTCGCCACCGGGTCGGAGAAGGCCGAGGTGGTCACCGTCGCCATCCGCGGCGCCCAGGTCATCACCGTCCCCTCCGCCGGTCCCAAGGGCACCGAGCGGACCGTGTGGTGGGTCGACCGGGAGGCGGCCTGGATGCTCTGACCGGCGAGCCTGCGAGCCGGTCAGAGCATCCAGGCGGCCGAGACGGCCGGCGCACCACACGGTCAAGCGGGCGAAGCCCGCTGCCCGCCGAGTCGGCGTGAACGCTCCGCTCCCACGACGCTTGCCCGCTTCCCGCGGTCCGCCCGCCATGGGAACCGGCCAAGACCCTCGATCCCATGGGAAACCGGCCCACTCGCCCGGGGAGCTCGCGCCGACTCGAGCCCGATTCGAAGGGAGGTAGCGCCGACTCGACCGCTCCTCACGCCTCCCCGGCGATACGGTAGGTGCCGTCGGCGTACTGGAGCGTCAGGGTGACCGAGTCGTCGAACAGCGGGTTGCCGTCGGCGTCGCTGTAGGACACGTCGTAGCTGACCGTCATTGCGTCCGGGTCCGCGGAGATGTTGCTGACCTGGGCGTTCGGTCGGCTGCGCCAGGCCTTGCGGTACTCCTTGAAGCTGCCGCTCTGCTGCTGGAACTGCGGGGTGAGCATGTCCCACCCGGCGGCGGGGTCCTGCGTGACGGTGTCCAGGTAGGTGGTGACGAACGCGGTCATGCCCTCCGCGGTCGGGCTGGGGGTCGGCGAGGCGGGCGCAGAGCTCGTCCTCGAGGAGGTGGGTGCCGAGGGCCCCGGCGTCTGGGCCCGCTGGTCGTCCTGCCCTCGGGTGAACGCCCACACCGCCGCCGCCAGCACCGCCACGACGACTGCGAGGACGGCCAGCACGGCGAGGGGCCGGGCGCCACGCCGCCCCCGGTCGGGCGCCGGCGCGGGCGTAGGCGCGGGCGTGGGCGGCGGCGCCACCGCGCGGGTGGGCGGGCTCTGCTCGACCGGGGCGAGCCGCGCGGTGGGCTCGGTGCCGGCGGCCGGCACCGCGGCCGTGGGCCCCTGACGAAGGAACCCCAGCACCTCCCCCATGGACCAGCGCCGCTGCGGGTCGACGGTCATCGTGCCGGCCAGGAGCGGGGCCAGCCAGCCCGCCTCGTCGGGGCGGGGCGGGTCCTCGTGCACGATCTTGTACAGGGTGCCGACCAGGTTCGTCTGGGTGTCGTACGCGGGCTTGCCGACGAGCGCGAAGTACACGGTCGCGCCGAGCGACCAGACGTCGCTGGCGGGGGTCGCCGGCTGCCCGGAGACCACCTCGGGCGCCAGGTACGCCGGGGAGCCCACCAGCAGCCCCGTCGTGGTCAAGGTGGTGTCGCCGAGGCCGCGGGCGATGCCGAAGTCGGTCAGCTTGACCTGGCCGTCGCGGGTGACCAGGACGTTGGACGGCTTGACGTCGCGGTGCACGATGCCGGCCCGGTGTGCGGCGTCGAGCGCGTCGGCGAGCTGTCGGACCAGGCCGGCGACCTGGTCCGGGGAGAGCGCACCGCGGTCCCGCACCAGGGCGTTGAGCGTCAGCCCGTCGACGTACTCCATGACCAGCCAGTGCTGGCCGCCGTCGTCGACCAGGTCGAACACCGGGACGACGTGGGGATGGTGCAGCGCGGCGGCGAGCCGGGCCTCTCGCAGGATCCGGGCCAGGGTGTTGTCGTCGACCTCGCCGCGCAGCCCGCCGATCCGCTTGACCGCGACCGGCCGGTCCAGCTTCGTGTCGCGCGCCAGCCAGACCGCGCCCATGCCACCGCGGCCCACCTCGCGCTCCAGCGCGTACCTGCCGGCGATCACCTCGCCGCCGCGCGTCAGATCTCCCCGCGCTTGCGGCGGGCGCGGAGCGTCTGCAGCGCCTCGGAGAGGATGTCGGCGGCCTCCTGGTCGGTGCGGCGCTCCTTCACGTAGGCGAGGTGCGTCTTGTAGGGCTCGATCTTCGGCGGGGGCGGGGGGTTGTCGTGGTCGAGGCTGGCGGGCAGGCCGCAGCGTGGGCAGTCCCACGACGCGGGCACGGCCGCCTCCACGGCGAAGGTGACCACCGACTCGTGCCGATGGGCGCAGTAGTAGACCACCTGCCGGCGCGGGGCGGCCTCACCCCGCTCCGCCTCCCCCATCGGACCGGCGCCGACCCGGCTGCCCCGGATCGCGTTACCGCCACCTGCCACGCTCGTTCGCTCCTGTGCTCGCGCCCACCGGACCGGCTCCGGTGAGTCAGTTCGCGGCCTTCATCAGCAGCCCCAGCGCGATCACGCAGGCGAACCAGATGACCCCGGCCCCGATCGTGATCCGGTCCAGGTTGCGTTCGGCCACCGAGGAGCCGCCCAGACCGCTGGACACCCCGCCCCCGAACATGTCGGAGAGTCCGCCGCCCCGGCCCTTGTGGAGCAGGATCAGCAGGATCAGCAGCAGGCTCGTGATGACGAGCAGCACGGTGAAGGCGATGACCACGGTGGCACAGCCTAACCCACACCACCGGCCGGGCTGGCCCTGGACCAGCCCTAGACCGGCAGGTCGTAGAAGCGGCAGATCCCGCTGAACTCGTCCAGCTTCAGGCTCGCGCCGCCGACCAGGCAACCGTCCACGTCGGGCTGGTCCATGATGCCGACGACGTTGTCGGCCTTGACCGACCCGCCGTACTGGATCCGTACCGCTGCGGCGGTCTCCTCGCCCCACGTCTCGCCGACCCGCTTGCGGATCGCGGCGCAGACCTCCTGCGCGTCCTCGGGGGTGGCCACCTCGCCGGTGCCGATGGCCCACACCGGCTCGTAGGCCACCACCAGTCCGGCCACCTGCTCGGCCGACAGCCCGGCCAGCGAGCCGTCGGTCTGCTCGACGCAGTGCTCGACGTGCCGGCCGGCCCTCCGCACGTCGAGCTCCTCGCCGAGGCACACGATGGGGGTCATGCCGGCGCCGAGCACCTGCTTGGCCTTGGCGTTGACGACCTCGTCGGTCTCGGAGTGGTACTGCCGCCGCTCGGAGTGGCCGACCACGACGTAGGAGCAGCCCAGCTTGGCCAGCATGCTCGCGGAGACCTCGCCGGTGTACGCGCCGGCGTCGTGGGTCGACACGTCCTGCGCGGCGTACCCGATCCGGAGCCGGTCGCCGTCGACCAGGGTCTGGACCGAGCGCAGCGCCGTGTACGGCGGGCAGACCACCACGTCGACCCGGTCGTAGTCGTGCTTCTTGTCCGAGAGGGTCCAGGCCAGCTTCTGGACCAGGGCCACCGCCTCCTGGTGGTCCAGGTTCATCTTCCAGTTGCCGGCCATCAGGGGCACGCGGTCAGCCATGGTCGTCTCCTACTTGCCGAGGATGTCGATGCCGGGCAGGGTCTTGCCCTCCAGGTACTCCAGGCTCGCGCCGCCGCCGGTCGAGATGTGACCGAAGGCGGACTCCTCGAACCCGAGCCGCCGCACGGCCGCGGCGGAGTCGCCGCCACCGACCACGGTGAGGCCGTCGACCTTGGTGAGGGCCTCGGCGACCGCCCGGGTGCCGCCGGCGAAGGCGTCGATCTCGAAGACCCCCATCGGGCCGTTCCAGAACACGGTGCGGGCGTCGGACAGGGCCGCGGCGAACGCGTCGGCGGACTCCGGGCCGATGTCCAGGCCGATCTCGTCGGCCGGGATGGCGTCGGCGCGGACCACCTCGGGGGTGGCGTCGGCCGACACCGCGTCGGCGACCACGATGTCGGTGGGCAGCAGCAGGTCGACGCCGGTGTCCTGCGCGCGCTGGAGGTACTCCCGGCAGGTGCCGACCTGGTCCTCTTCGAGCAGGCTCTTGCCCACCTCGTGCCCCTGGGCGGCCAGGAACGTGAACAGCATGCCGCCGCCGATGAGCAGCTTGTCGGCCTTGCCGAGCAGGTTGTCGATGACGCCGAGCTTGTCGGAGACCTTCGACCCGCCGAGCACGACGACGTACGGCCGGTCGGGCTCCTCGGTCAGGCGGCGCAGCACGCCGACCTCCTTGGCGACCAGCCCGCCCATGGCGTGCGGGAGCAGCTGCGCGACGTCGTACACGCTGGCCTGCTTGCGGTGCACCACGCCGAAGCCGTCGCTCACGAACGCGTCCGCGAGCTCGGCCAGCTGTCGCGCGAACTCCTGTCGCTCGGCCTCGTCCTTGCTGGTCTCGCCGGCGTTGAACCGGACGTTCTCCAGCACGGCGACCTGACCGTCCTGCAATCTCGCGACAGTCTCCTTGGCGCTGTCCCCGACCGTGTCGGTGGCGAACGCGACCTCCTGGCCGAGAAGCTCGCCGAGCCGGGCCGCGACCGGTGCCAGGGAGTACCGGGGGTCTGGGGCGCCCTTCGGCCGGCCGAGGTGCGCCACGACGACGGCGCGCGCACCCTTGCCGAGCAGCTCCTGCAGGGTCGGCAGGCTGGCCCGCACGCGTCCGTCGTCGGTGATGGTCTGCCCGTCGAGGGGCACGTTGAGGTCGGAGCGGACCAGGACCCGCTTGCCGCGGAGGTCGCCGAGGTCGTCGATGGTGCTCACGCTGGTCTCCTAGTGACGAAAAGGAGCGGTCAGGACGCGGCGCAGCGCCGCGCGTCCGGTCGCCGCCCGAAGGCTGCGGCGACCGGGCCGCGCGTGGGCTGCGGGTCGGCTCAGAGCCTGTCGCCGACGTACACGCAGAGGTCGATGAGCCGGTTGGAGTAACCCCACTCGTTGTCGTACCAGCCCAGCACCTTGACCTGGTTGCCGATCGCCTTGGTGACCCCGCCGTCGAAGATGCACGAGGCCGGGTGGGTCACGATGTCCGTGGACACGATCGGGTCCTCGGTGTAGGTGAGGTACGGCGCCAGCGGCCCCTCCGTCGCGGCGGCCTTCACCGCGGCGTTGACCTCCTCGGCCGTCGTCTCCCGGCCCGCCTCGAAGGTGAGGTCGGTGGCGGAGCCGGTCGGGATCGGCACCCGGACGGCGAACCCGTCCAGCTTGCCCTTGAGCTCGGGCATCACCAGTCCGATCGCCTTCGCGGCGCCGGTCGAGGTCGGCACCATGTTGAGCGCGGCCGCCCGGGCCCGCCGCAGGTCCTTGTGCGGGGCGTCCTGCAGGTTCTGGTCCTGCGTGTAGGCGTGGATCGTCGTCATCAGGCCCTTGACGATGCCGATCTCGTCGTGCAGCGCCTTGGCCATCGGGGCCAGGCAGTTCGTGGTGCACGACGCGTTGGAGATGACGGTGTGCTTCTCGGGGTCGTAGTCGGTGTGGTTGACACCCATGACCACGGTGATGTCCTCGTTCTTGGCCGGCGCCGAGACGATGACCTTCTTCGCCCCGCCGGACTCGACGTGGGCGACCGCCTTGGTGGCGTCGGTGAAGAAGCCGGTCGACTCCACGACGACGTCGACGCCGAGGTCCTTCCAGGGCAGGGCGCCGGGGTCGCGCTCGGCGAGGATCTTCACCGAGCTGGAGCCGATGTTGATGGCGCCGTCGCCGGCCGAGACGTCGTCGGGGAAGCGGCCCAGGATCGAGTCGTACTTGAGCAGGGTGGCCATGGTGTTGAGGTCACCCAGGTCGTTGGCCGCGACGATCTCGATGTCGGCGCCGGATGCCGCCACGGCGCGGTAGAAGTTGCGGCCGATGCGGCCGAAGCCGTTGATGCCCACGCGAACGGTCACAGAAGTGGTCTCCTCGTCTGCGGATGGCCAGATGGGCCGGATGGTCCTGATGCCACCCCGTTCGGGGCAGCCGTCTCGACCCTACCCCCGACGACGGAGGGACGCACCTGTCGGTACCCCCGTGCGGGCCGGGCTCAGCCCTGGGGCTCGACCAGCATGTCGGGGGTGAGGCTGGACTCGGTGTCGGGAACGCCGAGGTCCCGGGCGCGCTTGTCGGCCATGGCCAGCAGGCGGCGGATCCTCCCGGCGATCGCGTCCTTGGTCAGGATCGGGTCGTGGAGCTGGCCGAGCTCCTCCAGCGACGCCTGCTTGTGCTCCAGCCGGAGCCGACCGGCGAGCTGGAGGTGGTCGGGCACCTCGTCGCCGAGGATCTGCAGGGCCCGCTCGACGCGGGCGCCGGCCGCCACGGCGGCACGCGCGGACCGCCGGAGGTTGGCGTCGTCGAAGTTGGCCAGCCGGTTCGCGGTGGCGCGCACCTCGCGGCGCATGCGCCGCTCCTCCCAGGCCATCAGCGACTCGTGTGCGCCGAGCCTGGTGAGCAGCGCTCCGATGGCGTCGCCGTCACGGATCACCACCCGGTCGACCCCGCGCACCTCGCGGGCCTTGGCGGAGATGCCGAGGCGCCGCGCCGCGCCGACCAGGGCGAGCGCCGCCTCCGGGCCGGGACAGGTGACCTCCATCGAGGAGGACCGCCCCGGCTCGGTGAGCGACCCGTGCGCGAGGAAGGCGCCACGCCAGGCCGCGACGGCGTCGCAGCCGGCGCCGGCCACGACCTGGGGCGGCAGCCCGCGCACCGGCCGGCCGCGCCCGTCCAGGAGGCCGGTCTGCCGTGCCAGCGCCTCGCCGTCCCGCACCACCCGGACGACGTACCGGCTGCCGCGGCGGATCCCGTTGCCGCTGACCATCACCACGTCGGAGGGATGCCCGTAGACCTCGGCGATGTCACGCCGGAGCCTCCGGGCGGCGGCGCCGGTGTCCAGCTCCGCCTCGACCACGATCCTCCCGCCCACGATGTGCAGGCCGCCGGCGAACCGCAGCATCGAGGACACCTCGGACTTCCGGCAGCACGCCTTGGTCACCTTGGTGCCGGCGAGCTCCGCCTTGACCTGCGCCGTCATCGCCATGGGTGCGGTCCTACCACAAGGGTGCTCGGGGTTCGGGGATGGGACACACTACGTCGAGCCGAGGACCCGCGCATAGGCGGCCGCCAGCCGCGCCGGGTCGTGGCGGGGCGTGCCGTCGCCACGGGCCACCTCGGCGACCACCAGGTGGGCACCCAGGGAGCCGGCACAGCGCTGGAGCGCCGCGAGGTTCACGACCGTCCCGGGGTCCACGACCACGACGTCGAGCTTGAGGTCCGGCGCGTACCCGGCGAGCACCTCCAGGTGGGTCTCGGGAGCGAAGCCCTCGGTCTCACCGGTCTGCGGCTCGAGGTTGAGCGTGACCATGGTCCGGGCCGCCGAGGCGGCCAGCGCCGCCCGCAGCCCGGGGACCAGCAGGTGGGGGATGACGCTGGTGAACCACGAGCCCGGACCCAGCACGCACCAGTCCGCGGCCTGGATCGCGGCCAGCGCCTCGGGCGCCGCCGGCGGGTCGGCCGGGTCCAGCCACACGCCGGTGACCCGCCCGTCGGTCGAGGCCACCTCCACCTGGCCACGGACCGTCGTCGGCGCGGCCGGGTCACCCGGCACGAGCCCGGCCACAGAGGCGGCGATGTCGAGCGCGGTGGTGGCCATCGGCAGCACCCGCCCCTGCGCCCCGAGGAGCCGTCCCACCCAGTCCAGCCCGCCGACCACGCCGCCGCCGTCGCCGAGCAGCTCCCACAGGGCGACGATGAGCAGGTTGCCGACCGCGTGGTGGTGCATCTCACCGGCGCTGTGGAAGCGGTGCTGCAGCACCCGGGCCCAGGTACGACCCCAGTCGTCGTCGCTGCACAGGGCGGCCAGCGCCTGGCGCAGGTCCCCGGGCGGGAGGCAGCCGAACTCGCCGCGCAGCCGTCCCGACGAGCCGCCGTTGTCGGCGACCGTCACCACGGCGGTCAGGTCGGAGACGACCCGCCGCAGCGCCGACAGCGACGCGGCCAGCCCGTGGCCGCCGCCAAGAGCCACCACCCGCCGGTCGAGCAGCGGGCGGTCACTCCCGGCCGAGGTCACGGTGCTCCGCCCTGGCGTCCATGCCGGCGGCCCGCAGCCGCATGGCGATCTCCTCGGCCATCGCCACCGAGCGGTGCCTGCCGCCGGTGCAGCCCACGGCCACGGTCATGAACCGCTTCCCCTCGCGCAGGTACCCGTTGCCGACCAGGACCAGGAGCGGCACGTAGCGCTCCAGGAAGGCCTCGGTGTGCTCCTGCTCCGCGACGTAGGCGGCCACGCCCGGGTCGCGCCCGGTCAGCGGCCGCAGCTCTGGGACCCAGTGCGGGTTGGGGATGAACCGCATGTCGGCCACGTAGTCGGCGTCCACCGGGATGCCGTACTTGAAGCCGAAGCTGACCACGGTGGTCTTCAGCGACGTCGTGCGCTCGTCGCCGAACGCCTCGGCGACCCGGTCGGTGAGCTGGTGGACGTTGAGGTCGGTCGTGTCGACGATCAGGTCGGCCGAGCCGCGCAGCTCGGCGATGACGGCGCGCTCGCGGGCCAGCCCGTCCAGCAGCCGGCCGCTGCCCTGCAGCGGGTGGGGCCGGCGAGCGGCCTCCTGCCGGCGGACCAGCACGTCGTCGTCGGCCTCGAGGAAGAGCAGGGTGGTCCGCCGCCCGGTCGCTCCGGCGCCGACCACGCCCTTGAGCGCGTCGAAGAAGGAGCCGGAGCGTACGTCGACGACCACCGCGACCGGCTGCTCACGTCCCTGCGTCTGGTCGACCAGCCGGACCACGTCGGGAACCAGCCGGGGCGGGAGGTTGTCGACCACGAAGTACCCGAGGTCCTCCAGCTCCTTCGCCGCCGTGCTGCGACCGGCGCCGGTCATCCCCGTGACCACCACGAGCTCGCCGTGGCTGCCGGCCCGCGGGACCGTCGCCCGGTCCTCCGACACCGGGGCGGCCGCGGGAGGATCCGTCACGGGATCGGTCATGGGGCCTCCTCGATCTCTCCCGTCGCCGTGTTCACGCTCACCGGCGACCGCGAGGAGCGGTCGGCCAGCACGGCCACGATCGCCTCGGCGGTGCGCTGCCCGATGCCCGGCACCGCGGCCACCTCGTCCACTGTGGCAGCCCGGAGCCGGCGGAGCGAGCCGAACCGGCGCAGCAGCGCGGCGCGTCGCACCTCGCCGAGGCCGGGCACGTCGTCGAGCAGGCTCTCCACCATGCTCTTGGACCGGCGGGACCGGTGATGGGTGATCGCGAAGCGGTGCGCCTCGTCGCGGACCCGCTGCAGCAGGTACAGCGCCTCGCTGGTCCGCGGCAGCACCACCGGGTCCTCCCGGTCCGGCAGCCACACCTCCTCCAGCCGCTTGGCGAGGCCGCAGACGGGGATGTCGTCGATGCCGAGCTGATCGAGCGCCCGCTGCGCCGCGGCCACCTGCGGCGGGCCGCCGTCGACGACCACCAGGCCGGGCGCGTAGACGAACTTGCGCGCGCGCCCCGTGTCGGGGTCGACCAGCATCGGGCCGCCGGCACCCTCCTCACCCTCCGGCCCGGCGTCCAGGACCTCCGCCGACGCCGCCCGCTCGTCCAGCAGCCGGCGGAACCTGCGGGTGACCACCTCGTGCATGGACGCCACGTCGTTCTGCCCGTCGACGCCGCGGACGACGAAGCGGCGGTACTCGCTCTTGCGGGGCAGGCCGTCCTCGAACACCACCATGGACGCCACCACGTCGGTGCCCTGCAGGTTGGAGACGTCGTAGCACTCGATCCGCAGCGGCGCCTCCGGCAGCCCGAGCGCCTGCTGGAGCTCCTCGAGGGCGCGGTTGCGGCTGGTCAGGTCGGAGGCTCGGCGGGTCTTGTGCAGCGCCAGGGCCTGCTGGGCGTTGCGGGCGACGGTGTCCTGCAGGGCCCTCTTGTCGCCGCGCATCGGCACCCTCAGCGCGACCTTGTGGCCGCGCAGGCCGCACAGCCAGTGCTCCAGCGTTCCCGCGTCGTCGGGCAGAGCCGGGACCAGGATCTCCCGGGGCACGCCGTCGGCGGACTCCCCCGCGTAGGTCTGCAGCAGGAACCGCTCCACGAGCCCGCCGGTGTCGGCGTCGTCGGTCTTGTCCGCGACCCAGCCGCGCTGGCCGCGGACCCGCCCGCCGCGGACGTGGAAGATCTGCACCGCCACCTCGAGCGGGTCCTCGGCGAAGGCCACGACGTCGGCGTCGGTCCCGTCGGGCAGCACGACGGTCTGGCGCTCCAGGACCCGGTTGAGCGCGGCGAGGTCGTCGCGCAGCCGGGCGGCGCGCTCGAAGTCCATTGCCTCCGACGCGGCGTACATCTCCTTCTGGAGGCGCTTGACGAACGCCGCGGTGTTGCCGGCCATGAAGTCGCAGAAGTCGTCGACGATCCTGCGGTGCTCCGCGGGCGTCACCCGGCCGACGCAGGGCGCGGAGCACTTGCCGATGTAGCCGAGCAGGCAGGGCCGGCCGATCTGCGCCGAGCGCTTGAACACGCCGGCCGAGCACGAGCGCATCGGGAAGACCCGGAGCAGCTGGTCCACGGTGTCCCGGATCGCCCACGCGTGCGAGTACGGCCCGAAGTAGCGGGTGCCCTTGCGTTTCGCGCCTCGCCCGACCATGACCCTCGGGATCTCCTCGGAGACGGTCACCGCCAGCCACGGGTAGGACTTGTCGTCGCGGTACTTCACGTTGAACCGGGGGTCGAACTCCTTGATCCAGGAGTACTCGAGCTGCAGAGCCTCGACCTCGGTGCCGACCACGGTCCACTCCACGCGGGCCGCGGACGCGACCATCGACGCGGTCCGCGGGTGCAGGCCCCCCGTGTCCTGGAAGTACGACGTCAGCCGGGCGCGCAGGTTCTTGGCCTTGCCGACGTAGATCACCCGGTCGTGGGAGTC
>JBIOYO010000517.1:0-5799 GCA_044870175.1 Nocardioidaceae bacterium
GCGGTCAGGCCGCCCTCGTCGAGACGGGCCAGGGCGTCGGCGTCGGTGGTGGCGCCGACCGCGGTGATGCCGTGGTCGGCGAGGGCGGCCACCACGGCGGTGACGACGTGCCCTCCCCGGCCCACGACCAGGACTGCAGTGCCCTCTGACATGTCGACCCCTTCGGTGCTCTCGGCGTTCCGGGCTGTCCTCACCAGTGGCTGACCTTGTCGTACTTGGGCTTCCAGACCTTGCGGTAGATCAGCCGGGCCGGTGGAGGAAGGATGCTGAGGATCCTGCGCGTCTCGGTCTCCGAAGCCTGGTCGGTGAGCCAGGGCATGAACTCGGCCGCCGACGAGATGGGGGTCGCCTTGCGGATCGACGAGACGACCCGGCGCCACTCCTTGTCCGAGATGGACTCGTTGATCAGCGGCATCGCCTCCTGCTCCTCGTGCTGCAGGTGGTAGCCGAGCTGGTCCCTGAGCTCGTCGATGACGGCGGCGACGTCGTGGCTGTCGGGGTCGTCGAACGACCCGTCGACCGCGGCCAGCAGCGGGTCGATGAGCTCGTGCTCCGCCTCCATCTCGTCGAGGGTCGAGATCGCGGCCTCCTTCCGGGCCAGCGCCTCCCGCATCCGGGGCCACAGGAACCGGTCCTCGTGGAGGTGGTGGATCAGCAGCTGGTTCTTGAAGATCGCCCAGCCGCTCAGGATCGACGCGTGGCGTGCCGGGTCTCTGAGGTTGGCAGGGGTGGCGACGACGGCCATCGCCTCCAGGTCACGCCGGAACGCCGTGTGCGCGGCGTTCATGGCGACGAAGCGGTCCTCGCCGCCTTCACGCGACCTGTCGTGGCCACGCATCTCGTCTAGGGACATGTCTCCTCCATCGATCATCGAGTTGAGTTGAACGACAGGGCGGGCACGCCCTGCACGCTGTCATGGGGCCCGGCCGGCCCGGTGGGCTCGGTCGGTTCGGTGGGCTCGGTGACGCCCGTGGCCCGGTGGGCTGGGTGGGCGTGGGTGGGCTCTGCGAGCTCGCCGGGCCCGGAGGGTCCCGCAGCCTCGAGCTCCGGGCTCACGTCGCGTGCGCGGCGCGGCAGCCCGAACATCCCGAGGAAGACCAGCACCAGGACGCCGACGGCGTAGAGCATGGTGTGCTCGAACGCCCGGACGAAGTTGAACGCGTTGGCCTGGGCACCGGCCTCGGCGAGGACCTCCTGGACCTGGGCCTCCTGGGGCGAGGCGGGCTGCGCCTCTGCGGCCTGGCAGCTCGCGGGCACGTCGGTCGGGTCGGAGCCGGCCGACCGGTCCTGCACGCAGGCTCGTAGCCCGTCCACCAGCTCCTCCTGTGCGGCCGGCGGGACACCGGCGGTGGTGAGCTCGGAGCGCAGGCCCGGGGTGACCTGGTCGACACCGTGGCTCGACCCGCTGTCGAGCAGCCCGAAGAACACCACGCCGACCAGTGCGACACCCAGGACCATGCCGAGCTGCTGGGTGGTGTTGAGCAGCCCGGAGGCCGACCCGGCGTCGTCGACCGGGACGTCGGTGAGGATCAGGTCGATCATCGGCGCCACGACCAGCCCGAAGCCGAAGCCGGCCACGACCAGTGGTCCCACCATCTGCCAGGAGGTGACCGAGAGCCCGAAGTGCGAGGACACCCAGATGTAGCCGGCGAAGCCGAGGGCGTTCAGCAGCGCGCCCGCCATCAGCACGCGTCGTCCGAAGCGGGGCGTGAGCAGCTCGACCGACATGCCGGCGGCCGGCGCGGCCCCGAGGGCGAAGGACACCGCGGTCAGGCCGGCGTGCAGCGGCGTCCACCCCAGGCCGACCTGCATGTACAGCGTCCACACCAGGAAGAAGCCGCCCAGTGCCGTCATGAACAGCAGCCAGACCGACATCCCCGAGCTGAAGCTGGTGGCGCGGAACAGGCCCAGCACCACGAGGGGCGACCCCACCGTCCTGGTCCGCCACCGCTCGTAGGCGAGGAACACGACGAACAACACGGCGGCTCCCGCCATCATGCCGAAGCACCACAGCGGCCAGCCGAGCCGGCGGCCCTCGGTGAGCGGGTACACCAGCAGCACGACCGCCGCGACGGCGAGCAGCATGCCGAGCAGGTCCAGCCGCGGTGCCGTGGGTGACGTCGACTCCCGGATCACCAGGCGGCCCGCGACCACCGCGGCGATGCCGACCGGGATGTTGACCAAGAAGATGGGGCGCCAGCCCAGTCCGGCGACGTCCCACTCGACGAGCAGCCCGCCCAGGATCGGGCCGGCCACAGAGGCCGAGCCCACGACGCCGCCGAAGAGGCCGAAGACCTTGCCGCGTTCCTCCGCCGGGAAGGTCACGTGGATGATCGCCAGGATCTGCGGGACCATCAGGCCGGCCATCGCACCCTGGAGCAGCCGGGCCGCGATGAGCGCGTCCGGGCCGCCGGCCAGGCCACACAGTGCGGAGGCGATGGTGAAGCCGGTCATCCCGACGAGGAACAGCCGCCTGCGACCGAAGATGTCGCCCAGCCTGCCGCCGGTGATCAGCACCGCCGCAAAGGCCAGGACGTAGCCCGCGACGATCCACTCGATCTGCGCGTACGACGCCCCGAGGTCGGTCTGGATGCTCGGCACCGCGACGTTGACGATCGTCGCGTCGAGCAGGTCCATGAACCCGGCGACGAGGACCACCACCAGCGCGAGCCACCGACGCGGGTCCGGCGTGACCGGAGCCGCAGGTGCAGGTGCTAGTGCGGGCGCGGACCGAGCTGGCTGGGGCGCTGCCGCCCTGCGGTGCGCGCCGAACCGTCTACGTCGTTCCGCGCGATGTCTGCCCGGTCTGGCCGCGCGAGGACGCGCTGCTCCGGCATCGGCCATGGCCGTCTCCCCCTGCTATCGTGAGCCGAGTCTTAGTTTGACACCTAAATCATTCAGTCACTAAGATATTGAACGATAGGAAGGTCAGGGCGCAATGTCAAGAGATGGGTCCCCAGTGGCAGCAACCGTGTCGTCGGCCGCGGTGGAGCCTCCGGGCGATGAGGTCACTGCGCTGATGGCCGCCACCCTCGACGTCGCCCTGGCCGCGGTTGCGCTCACGTCTGCCGGGGCAGCGTTGAAGGGCATGCACACGACCGACTGGTTCTGCCTGTGGCACATCTCCGAGGCCGCCGGCGTCGAGCCGGTCGCGCTCGGTCAGCTGGCCGAGCTCACGGGCCTGACCGCAGGTGCCATCACCGGGGTGATCGACCGGCTGGAGGCCGCGGACTTCGTCCGGCGCGAGCGCGACCCTCGGGACCGGCGCAGGTGGCTGGTGCGGGTGGTCCCGGAGAGGCAGGCCGAGATCTACGAGCTCTACCAGCCCCTCGTCGGCTCGTTCCAGGGGGGCGGACGACACTATGACCCCGCGATGCGCGCGGTCATACTCGACTACCTCAGGCACACCGCCGAGACCATGCGCGCCCACGTCCGCTCCCTGCGCCAGGCGAAGCAAGGGCTCCGCCGCTCCTGAACCAACCTGGTCACCCGGTCCATCCGGGATGGACCAGCTGGGGGTCCTCCTCCAGGACGCTCATCGCGCCGCGGAAGAAGATCAGCGGCTCCTGGAGCCGTCGCGGCGCGCCGAGCTCGATCACCTCACCGAGCAGGATGACGTGGTCGCCCCCGTCGTACTCGTTGACCAGCGAGCAGGCCAGGTACCCGGCCGCCTCACTGAGCACGGGGACGCCCTCGGTGGACCGGTGGTACGCGACCTGGCCGAGGTCGGCGGTCGTCCTCGACGCGAAGGCCCAGGCCAGCCGTTCTTGCCGGCCCGTCAAGAAGTTCACCCCGAAGCGTCCCGCCTGGCCGAGCAGCTCGACGAGCCGGGACTCCCGGTGCAGGCAGAACAGGACCAGAGGGGGGTCGAGCGACACCGATGTGAACGAGTTGACGGTCGTCCCGGTCAGGACGCCGTCCGCCTCGCAGGTCACCACCGCGACGCCGGTGACGAAGTGTCCACACACCCTGCGCAGTGCCCTGTTGTCGATCGGCCGCACCTGGTGCTGGAACCGCTTGGGCATGAGCATCGCTCTTCCCCCTTCCACTCATGGCACGAGCGGTCTTCCGCTCTGGCCAATACGCCCCGTGTGGTGGCACCCATTCTCGGAGAATGAGCCGTGCCTGGCCCCGTCGAGCACTGGCCATGGGTCCGGCCGTGGTCAACGGTTCGGCGGTGCGATCGGTGCCGCTGCCGCGGTCTGGGCGGACTCATTCTCGTCGCACGAGCGGTCTGTCGGCTCAGAGGACCTTCCGTGCCTTCACGCCGGCCTTGAGGATCCCCTTCAGGAACTCGCGGCCGAGCTTCTTCATCTCCGGTGGACCCTGCACGGACGCCCAGTACATGAACCTCGCCATGGTCGCCGTGCTCGGCGCCACGAAGCGGTGCTCCGGGTCCTTCCAGCCGAACGTCGGGTTGACGATGTCGGAGTGCTGGATGAGCTCCTGAATGGTCGCCGCGGCCTCGGAGCCGGTCAGCTCGCCGACCTCGTACTTCTCGCAGGTCTCGGCGGTGGCCTCGAGCAGGTGCTTGAACTTGTCGCTCTCCGGCCACCACAGGCCGGTGTGGCGGGCGTCCTCGAGCTCACGGAAGTGCCGGTCGTCATGGTCCTTCAGGTACCGCAGCCGGGCCCTGGTCAGCCGCATCACACCGGGCGTGATGAACGCACCCCAGACCCGGAAGACCGCGTTCCACAGCTCGAAGTTCGAGAACGCGATGAAGGAGCTGTTGACCAGGTCGTCGTTGTACTCCAGCAGGCCGCGCTCCAGCCTCTCGACGTACTCGAAGCGCTCCTCGGAGAAGTCGTCGTCCTTCAGCGCCTCGACCAGGCGCCACACGAGCGCGTCGACGACCTCGAACGTGTTGGACAGGCCGCGCGAGAACAACGGGTCGATGAAGCCCGCGGCGTGCGACATCATGCACCAGCGATGACCGATCGTCCGGGAGGACGAGTACTGCAGCCGGTCGGTCGACACCCACTCGCGAACCTTGCGCGCGCCCTCGAACTGACGCTTCACGGCCGGGTACATGTCCAGGTAGTGGTTGAACTCCTCCTCAGGAGTCATGTCCGACGGCTTCGGGTACAGCCTCTCGTCGAAGGTCAGCCCCACGCTGCACAGCGGGTTCTTCGAGTCCTTGTGGCTGTCGAAGGGGATGATCCAGAACCAGCCTCGGTCGATGAGGTGGTGCATGGTTCCGTTGTGCCACGGCACCGGCGGGCGCAGCCCGTCGGGATGCCCACTCACCTCGTCGAACGGCTTGACCCCGATGTAGTGGGTGAACAGTGACCGGGAGTGGTGCTTGAAGCGCGCGGGCGACTCGCGGAGCCCCAGCTTCTCGGCCACCGGCGAGCGGAACCCGCTCGCGTCGATGAGGTACTTGGCCGTGAAGACCTCGCCGTTCTGGCCGGTCAGCGTGACCGCGTCCTCGCCGAGGTCCACCTCGGCGGCGCGCCAGTTCTGGCGGGTCTCGCAGCCGTACCGAACGGCGACGTGGAACATGAAGGAGTCGCTGTCCTGGCGGAACAGGTGGCTGGCCTGGGTGAGGATCTTCGGGATGGCCAGCTGAGTCGCCTCGCGCGGATCGGGCTCCTGGCCCGGACGGTGCAGCATGAAGCCGAAGTGCGCCTTGGTCCCGAAGACCGGCCCGATGTCCCGCGTGCTGGCGGTGACGCTGACCAGGCTCTTGATCTCCGGCACGTCGTAGCGCTCGGCCAGGATGTGCAGCCACTCCACCAGCTGAGGGGTCATCGACTCGCCGACGGCGAACCGCGGGTGCGACGCGGCGTCGATCAGGAC
>JBIOYO010000518.1:0-4306 GCA_044870175.1 Nocardioidaceae bacterium
GGCGTCGTCGGCCGTGCTGTAGAGGCGGACGGTCAACCCGTCCGGGTCGACGACGTCGACGACCCAGCCGCGCGTGCCACTTCTGACTCCGGAGTGTCGTACGCCGAGGGAGTCGAAATGCGCGGCCCACGCCTCGGCCGCCGCGCGGTCGGCGATCGCGAAGCTCACCGGGTCGAACCCGGCGTTGCCGCCCGCGGCCTGCGCGTTCTGCCGCAGCGCGACGGGCACGCCCGCACCGGGCAGCCGCCCGCCCACACCGCGCACCACGCCGTCGTCATCGGGGAACTCCCACTCAACGGCGTAGCCGAGCACCCGTTCGTACCACTCGCGGCTTCGGCCGAGGTCGCTGACCGGCAGCTTCACGTGATGGATGCCGGTGAGCTCCACGCCCGCCGTCTCCCGGTTCAGCACCGACGGCGACAGGTCGATGTCGGGGACCAGCTCGACGAGGAGGTCGCGGACCCGGCCGTCGATGTCGGCCACGATCCGCCGCACGGTGGTCTCGTCCTGGTTCTTGGGGTCGTCCAGCGGCCAGTCGCGGTAGCGAGCTCCTGGGACGTAGGGGCAGTTCTCTCCGCAGCCCATGGTGATGGCCAGGTCGCTGTCGGCGATCATCTCGGCGGTGAGCAGCTTGGGCGTCTCGCGGGAGGTGTCCAGGCCGAGCTGCTCCAAGACGTCGGCGACCTCGGGGTGGATGAGCTCCCCCGGCTCGGTGCCGGCCGAGAGCGCCTCGACTCTTCCCTTGGCGTAGTGCTCGGTGAGCAGCCGCGAGGCGACCGACCTGCCGCCGTTGGCTCGGCAGGCGAACACGACCCGTGGCACACGGCCTCCCTGATGAGCCGCCGATGCCGCGGCCGACGCATCGGTGGGGGTGGGCAGGCTGTCGGTCACTGCGGGTCTCCTGTCCGGGTGGGATCGGCTGCGGGGGGCGGGGAGTCGACTGGCGCCTCCCGGTAGAAGCGGCGCGCCCAGAGGCTGACGTAGACGAGGCAGACGAGGGCGGGGACCTCGATCAGGGGGCCGACGACACCGGCGAGCGCTTGTCCGGAGGCGACGCCGAAGACGCCGATGGCCACCGCGATGGCGAGCTCGAAGTTGTTGCCGGCGGCGGTGAAGGAGACGGCGGTGGCCCGCTGGTAGTCGAAGTGCAACGCTCGGGTGAGGAGCATCGAGCCGCCCCACATGAGGGCGAAGTAGGCCAGCAGGGGCAGCGCGATGCGGGCCACGTCCAGCGGCTCGTTGGTGATGGTGTCGCCCTGGAGGGCGAAGAGGATCACGATGGTGAACAGCAAGCCGTACAGGGCGGCCGGACCGATCTTGGGTAGGAGGCTGGACTCGTACCACTGCCGGCCCTTCGCGCGCTCCCCGATCGTCCGGGTCAGGTAGCCGGCTGCCAGCGGAATGCCGAGGAAGATGAGGACGGACTTGGCGATCGCCCAGGTGGAGACCGCCAACGCGGCTTGCTCCAGGCCGAGCCAGCCCGGCAGCACCTCGAGGTAGAAGTAGCCGAGGAACGCGAAGGCAAGGATCTGGAACAACGCGTTCAGCGCCACCAGGATCGCGGCGGCCTCGCGGTCACCGCAGGCCAGGTCGTTCCAGATCAGCACCATGGCGATGCACCGCGCCAGCCCCACGATGATGAGACCGGTGCGGTAGTCGGGCAGGTCCGGCAGCATCAGCCACGCCAGGGTGAACATCAGCACGGGCCCCAGCACCCAGTTGAGCAGGACCGACGTGACCAGCAACCGGCGGTCACCGGTGACGTGCCCGAGCTCGTCGTAGCGGACCTTGGCGAGGACGGGGTACATCATCACCAGCAGGCCGACCGCAATCGGCAGCGAGACGGACCCGACCTCCACCTCGGCGAGCGCGTCGTCGAGCCCGGGCACCAGGCGCCCCAGCAGCAGTCCGAGGAGCATCGCGCCGGCGATCCACACCGGCAGGAACCGATCGAGGGTGGACAGCCGCCGAAGCACGGCCTCCTCTCCGGCCGTCGTGGGCTGCTCCCGCACGGTGTCGCTCACGCCCGGGCCTCGGCCCTGGCCGCTGCGAACAGGCCGCCCAGCGCGGCGAGGGCGTCTGGGCACGCCTTGTAGAAGACCCAGGTGCCCCGCTTGTCCCGGTCGAGCAGACCTGCGTCGAAGAGCACCTTCAGGTGGTGGCTGATCGTCGGCTGGGACACGTCGAAGTACGGCGTCAGGTCGCACACGCACGCCTCCCCGCCCTCGTGGGACAGCACGATGGACAGCAGGCGGAGCCGGACCGGGTCGGCGATGGCCTTCAGCAGCGGCGCCACCTGCGTTGCCGTGGCCGCGGTCATCGGTTCAGTGGCCAACGGCACGCAGCAGGCCAAGGGGTCGTCGGCGAGCGGGAGCTCGCGCAGACTGGACTTCGACATACAGCTATGTTGACCGACATCGATGCACTGGGCAAACCCGGGCCTCCCGCCGACCTTTCGCGTGCGCATCGGGCATTCCCCCTGACGTCGTCGTCGGTGCGTGGCGGCATCCAGCGTCGAGGGCGGTCCCGATGGTTCTGACGGTGGTTCGGTGAAGGTGCGCGGCCGCTGGCGGTCCGCCGCCAGGATCAGGCGGGGAGGCGAAGCATGAAGGTGGCGCCGCGGCCGGGGCCGGGGCTGGTAGCCGAGATGCCGCCGCCGTGGGCCTCAGCCAGGCCTTGGCAATCGCCAGGCCGATGCCGGAGCCGCCGTGGGTCCGGTCACGGGCGGTGTCGATCCGGTAGAACCGGTCGTAGAGATGCGGTAGGTGCTCGGCGGCGATTCCTTGGCCGGTGTCGGTGACGGCGTACTCGACCCAGTGGTCGACGCGCCGACAGCTCAGCGTCACGGTGCCACCCGCCGGCGAGGGCGTTGTCGCGTTGCAGGTAGCTGCCGACGAGTCCGGCGAGCTTCAGCTCGTCCTCGACGACCAGCGCCCGCAGTCCATACGCGGGCCGCACCCGGTCGGTCGCACCGGCGGGGTGCACGGACTCCATGGGCTCATCGTGACAGCCCGGCAGCCCCGGAGGTCGGCGCACGGCGTTCCAGGCGCGTTCTTCAGCGAACCTTCACGAAACGTCGACCTCGCGCACCGCCCTCCGCAGCCACCGTGGAGATGCACCGCAACGGAAGGAGCTGAGGACGATGATGGGTTGGTACCACGACGGAGTGGGCTGGGGCGGCTGGCTGGTGATGGTGGTCAGCATGCTCGCGTTCTGGGCGCTGGTGGTCTTCGCCGTGGTGGCGCTCTTCCGGGCCCGCGACGAGCGAGAGCCCAGCACCAAGGGGCGTGACCCGCTCGCCATCCTCGACGAGCGGTTCGCCCGCGGCGAGATCGACGAGTCCGAGTACCGGGCCCGTGCCGAGGTGCTGCGCGGCGCGGTCCACTGAGCATGCGGACAGGTCGCGTGCCGTTGCTCACCCGCCGTGACCTCGTCAGCGGCGGCGTCGGTCTGGCCGCCCTCGTCGCGGTCGGTGGCGGCGCCGCCTGCAGTCGCAGCTCCAGAGGGACGCTCGTCGCCCCAGGCTCGGCAGCGGTCGAGGCCGCGGAGAAGGCGCGACGGATGCCCGGCCGCTCCACGGCGACCGACCGGCTGACGCCGCGGCCGGTCACGCTGGACATCGGCGTCCGCACCGTGCAGACCTGGGCGTACGGCGACCAGCATCCCGGCCCGCACCAACAACCGCAGCAGGCCGGGCCTCGTCGTCGACGGAGACGCTGACCAGGCCGTCGTCGTGGCGGGCATCGACGGCCTCCAGCACCCCTCGGCCTGGGGGTTGGAGTCCTCACGCGGGAGGATGCGCCGACTCGGCGTCAGCAACGGGTCACCGGCCGGTCGCGACCCCACACCTGGCGCACCAGTGCCCGAGCAACAGCCGAATCGCCCACGCCGGCCCCGGCACGTGCTCGCGCACCGGGCGGAACCGAGGCTGCTCGCGCTGCGTCCATCTCCGTATCAGGCAAGCGCCGGTGGGATCCTTCCCACGTCGGGGGAGGTTCCCCCGACGGGCTCGGCGCGGGGACAGGAGGATGTCATGGCACGCGGGGGAATGGTGCTGCTCTTCGGTGGCGGAGCGTTGTTGGTGGCGGCGTACTACTTCGTCAAGGACTGGCTGGACCGGTAGGTAGGCCGGGCCCGCACCGAGGCTGTCACCGCCGCTCAGCCGGCGAGGTACCGCACCTCCGCTTCCTGCTGGGTGGACAGGTCGACGTGCATCGTCCCTGGGCGGGCTGGTCTGCCGAACGCCCGGCAAAGGCCGGCGTACTCGGCCAGCTGGCCGGTCATCGCGCGGGCGTCGTACAGGCGC
>JBIOYO010000519.1:0-4233 GCA_044870175.1 Nocardioidaceae bacterium
CGCTGACCAGGCTCTTGATCTCCGGCACGTCGTAGCGCTCGGCCAGGATGTGCAGCCACTCCACCAGCTGAGGGGTCATCGACTCGCCGACGGCGAACCGCGGGTGCGACGCGGCGTCGATCAGGACGACCTTCGCGCCCTGGCGAGCCAGGACCGCGGCCGTGACCGAGCCCGCGAGCCCGGAGCCCAAGATGGCGACGTCGTACGTCTTGACGGCTGTCGTCGGTGGTTGTGGCGTTCTTGCCAGTGTCCTAGTAGGCATGAGTGGACCTTTCTTGTGTCGTCGTTGGGATGCTGACCAGATCTGTGGTGTCCCGGGGGACGCCGAACCACGTCCTCAGGGCCGGGGAGAGCGCTTCGGTCGACCCTGCCGACCCGGCTGAACCTGCAGACTCTGCGACGCCCGCGACGTACCCGTCGGGACGCACCAGCAGGGCGCCGACGCCCGCGAGAGCGCCGGTGGTGAGCGGCGCTGCTCGGACGACGTCGACGTGGGGTGGCAGGGGCGCCGTCGTCGGGCCCGCGGCGAGGTCCAGCAGCAGACCGCGTGCGCGACGCAGGAGGCCGGCAACCGTGGTCGTCCCCTTCTCCGTCGCGATCTCGCACAGGGGAGCCCGAGCGCCAAGGAGCGGGTGGCCGCCCGCGTCGGGGCGTGCGTACCGCACGTCCAGGCCGCTGACCATGGCGGCCAGCCGGTCCCGGACTGCGGGAAGGGCGATGAGGTCGGTCATGAGACCTCGCAGACGCTGGACGTCGCCGCCTCCGAGGAGCAGCGCGCTCTGGGCCTCGATGTTGTCAAGGACCCGGCGTCCGACCCGGTGTCGTTCGTCGTGGTAGCTGTCCAGCAACCCGCGCGGCGCACGGCCGGCGACCTCGGCGGCCAGCTTCCAGCCGAGGTTGGCCGCGTCTTGGAGCCCGAGGTTGATCGCCTGCCCACCGACCGGCATCTGCCGGTGCGCTGCGTCACCGGCAAGGAGCACCCGGCCGTCGCGGTAGGTGTCGGCGAGCAGGCTGGCGTCACCGAGCCGGTTCACCCACACCGGTGTCCCGGAGCCGATGTCCTCGCCGGTGACCCGCCGCCAGGCGTCGACGACGTTGTCGAAGGTCGCCACCCGGGCGGGATGGCCGGTCTCGTGCACCATCACCCGCGTGATCCCGTTCGGGCCACGCGCCGCGATCGCCAGCCCGTTGGGCAGGCGTTCGAACCGCCGGTCCGGCACCTCGATGCCCTCGACGTCCGCCCGCAGCAGGGTCCTGCTCGCGTCGCGGCCGGTGAGACCGATCCCCGCCAGCCGGCGGACTGCGCTGGTCTCCCCGTCGCAGCCCACCACGAAGGCTGCGCGCAGGCCGGGCCGGCCCGCCGGGCCGGACACCTCCACGTGGTCCCGGGCCACCGACAAGGACCGCACCTCGTAGCCGCGCCGGATCCCGGCACCGAGCTCCACGGCCCACTGGCCGAGAACCTCCTCGACGCGGGTCTGCGGAACCTTCCACAGCCCTGCGTACGGCGAGTCCAGGCCGGTCAGGTCCAGCGGCAGGCCGCCGAAGTGACCCGTGCCCACCCGTGGTGGATCACCGAGCCGCCCGAGCAGGCCCCGTCCGTCGAGGACCTCCATCGTCCTGGCGTGCAGGGTGGATGCGCGCGACTCCCGGGTCGGCCGGCGCAGGCGCTCCAGCACCAGCACGTCGGCACCGCCGAGTGCCAGCTCCGCGGCGAGCATGAGCCCCACCGGGCCCGCGCCGACGACGATGACCTGTGCGTCCATGGTTCCTCCGGGCTCAGCCCTGCACGCCGCGCGCGGCCGGGCGCCTCTGCTCGGCGTACTCCTTGGCCAGGCCCAGGGTCGCCAGGCTGTTCGTGCTCAACGCGGTGCGGACGAAGTCCCGTGCCTGCGCCAGGTCGGCTCCGTCACCGAGCACGTCGTGGATCCGCTCGGCGTTGATGGCGACCGTGTGCTCCGACGTCACCGCGACCCCGTCAGAGGTCGGGCGAAGCCGCCACTGTCCCAGGTGAGCGGTCATCAGGGCCGGCAGCCCGATCTGCTTGTAGGCGATGAGGCTGTGCGGGAAGCACACCCGGACCGACCGGGTGGTGTGGGTGGAGCCGTCCTTGGTACGGGTGTCCATCTCCAGCACCTGGATGCCGGGCTGGTCCTCGCGCAGCGTGGACCGGGCCACGTGGGGGAGGCGCTCGGGCCACAGGTCCGCCTGGTTCAAGAAGTCGTAGACGTCCGCGGCGGACCCGCTCATCGCCACGGTGTCCTCGAACGTCATCACCAGGTCGGAGGAGCCGGTCGTCAGCTCCGCGCCGGCCTTGAGCGCCGCCAGCTCCGACCGGCTGTTGCGGTCGACCGCCTGGTCGATCCAGGCCAGGGCGCCGAGGTCGTCGTCCACGGCCCGGTAGTCGTGCTCGAGGCGGACCAGGGACTCACCGGCGGAGACCGGCTCGACGACCCAGGTGCCGCCCATCGAGGCGACCGGTGGGCTCGAGACCTCCTGCCGGAAGCTGACCCGCATCGTGGCCGGGTCGAGGTCCCGCACCGAGGTCCACGTCTTGGCGTCGCCGTTGGCGGTGGCCCAGATCCGGATCCGCTCGTGGGTGTCCGACCCCTCCAGGCGCTCGACGTACACACTGGGCGGGAACAGCCGCGGCCAGCTCTCCACGTCGGCGATCAGCGCGTAGACGTCCCGGGGCGGCGCGAGCACTGCGATCCGGTGCTCGACGTGGCGCACCGTGGCAGGCATGGTGTCTGTCATCGTTCCTCCCCTTAGAAGTTGCCGAGACCGCCGCAGACGTTCATGGCCTGCGCGGTGATCGATGCGGCGGAGTCCGAGGCCAGGTAGCCGACGAGCCCGGCCACCTCCTCGGGCGTGGAGTACCGTCCCAGCGGGATCTTCTCCACGAACGTCTCCAGGATCTTGTCCTCGCTGGTGCCCCACGCCGCGGCGTAGCCCTGCCGGACGCGCTGGGCCATCGGCGTCTCGACGTAGCCCGGGCAGACCGCGTTGACCGTGATGCCGCTCGGGGCCAGCTCCTTGCCCAGCGCCTTGGTGAAGCCCACGACTCCGTGCTTCGACGCCGAGTACGGCGCGCCCAGCACGACGCCCTGCTTGCCGGCGGTGGAGGCGATGTTGATGATCCGCCCGGACTCTCCCTCCAGCATGCCGCCGGTGGTGAGCACTTCTCGGGTCATCAGGAAGACGCTGTTCAGGTTGGTGTTGATGACGTCGAACCACAGCTCGTCGGGGATCTTCGCGGTGACGCCCCCCCCGCTGCGTCCGGCGTTGTTCACCAGCACGTCGATCCTGCCGACCTGGTCGACGGCGGCTTCGACGAAGCGCCGGATGTCGGTCGGGGACGTGACGTCGCACGCCGTCCCCTGGACGTCCAGGCCCTCGTCGCGGAGCTGCTTCGCCGCCCTCTCGACGTTCTCGGCGGATCGTGCGCAGATGAACACGCGGTGTCCCTGCCGCGCCAGGTGCTCGGTGGTGGCCAGGCCGATGCCGCTGGTCGCTCCGGTGACCACGGCGACCCGCTGCCCGTTGTGTGACATGGGTTCCTCCTTGGAGATGCTCGGTGGGCTCGGAGTGCTCAGCTGGCTTTGGGGACCAGCTGGCCGTTGACGACCGCGATCAGCAGCCGAGGGGTCTCCATGCCGGTGAACGTGGGGTCGTCCAGGCGGACGCCGTACTCCCGCTCGATCCGGACGCCGGTCTCGAGAAGCGCCAGCGAGTCGTACCCGAGGTCGGAGAAGGGGACGTCCAGGATGTCGCCGTCGAGGTCGACTCCCTCGTCGACGCCGCCCGCCTCGCGCAGGATGTGTCGCAGACCGTCGAGGGTCAGCTCCAGAGTGTTCATCGTGGTTCCTTTCAGGCGTGCTTCGAGTTATTGCTGTCATGACAGTTTTACGAGCTGGATGACGACCGGCCCTGCGTGGACTGCTCAGGCGTCGCGGACGACCATCGCGGAGTTGAAGCCGCCCTGGCCGCGCGCGAGGACGAGCGCCGCGCGGACCCGGGTATGCCTGGGCTCGTCGAGCACCAGGTCGAGGTCGTGCTCGACGGCGGGTGCCGTGTTGACCGTCGGAGGGACCACACCGTCCCGGATGGCGAGCAGCGCGGTGGCGACGTCCAGAGCAGCCGCCCCGGACAGCAACCGGCCGGTCATCGTCTTCGGCGCCGTGACCGGGACCCCGCGAGGGCCGAACACGGCGCGGATGGCCGCTGCCTCGA
>JBIOYO010000520.1:0-2105 GCA_044870175.1 Nocardioidaceae bacterium
GCCTGCATCTTCCGCAGGATGTTGGAGACGTGGACGCTGGCCGTCTTCACGCTGATGAACAGGGAGTCGGCGATCTCCTGGTTGCTCCGGCCCGCGACCAGGCCGCGGAGCACCTCGTGCTCACGAGCGGTCAGTCCGTACTCGGCCAGCGACTCGTCCGCGCCCTGGCCGGGCGCGGCCCGCTCGGCGGCGACCTCGTCGAGGTCGACGCGGTACCACCGCCCCAGCACCTCGAGCTCGGCAAGCACGAGCGGCAGCCCGATCGCCCGGGCAGCGGCGTGCGCATCGCGCAGCGCGCCGATCGCCTCGGCGTCGCGGCGCACCGCCAGGGCCGCCTCGGCCTGGCGCCATCGCGCATACGTCGCGTGGGCCGGACGCCCCAGCGCCGCCCATCGGTCATGGGCGACGACCCACAGCTCGGGGCCGGCGCGCGCCTCGAGGCGGGCGAGCTCGGCCCGCGAGGTGGCCGCGGCGGCCGCGTGCAGCTCGACCCTGCCCGCGGCGTCGGTCGTGTCGGACAGCGGGTCCGGCCACATGCTCGCCGCCAGGCCGAGCAGCTCGTCGCGCTGTGCGTGGATGCGGTGTCGTGAGCCGGGGTCACGGTGCCGGTCCAGGTCGTCGGCGAGGGCCCGCAGCCCGTGCAGCACGAGCGTGGAGGCGAACGCCGCCTCGTCGGTGCCGTGGACCATCCGGAGTCCGTCGGCCACCAGGGCGAACGCCTCGGCGGCCCGGCCCGCCCACAGCTCCACCTCGGCAGCGACCTCGGTGACCAGCCGGACCCACTGAACCGGGGCGTCGTACGCCTCGACGGTCAGGCGGGCCTGCTCGCACCGGTCCCAGGCCAGCGGGAGGTCACCGCGCATCGTCGCCAGCCGACTGGCCTGGATGAGCGCGGGCACCGCCATGATGCCGCGGGCCGCCTGGGTCATGGCCTGTCGCAGGAGCTGCTCAGCGTCGTCCAGCCGCGCGGCATCCAGCAGCGCCTCCGCGCCGTTGGCCAGCAGGAGGGCGCCCTTCTGCCGGGCCAGGCCCACACGGGTGACCGCCTCGGCACCCTCCCGGCAGACCTCGACCACCTCGTCGAGCCGCCCCGCCTGGCCGAGCACATGGCTGAGGTTGACGTAGGCGCTGGTGATGTCGTCGGCGTTGGCCACCTCTTGGGCGATGGCGAGCGCCTCGCGGAGGCTCCGTACGGCGCGCTCGGCGTCGCCTCGCTGGCTGGCTGTGACGCCGCGCGCGTTGAGCGCGATGCCGACCTCGCGCCGTGCCGAGGCCGCTTCGGCGACCTGCAGCGCGGAGGCGACGAACTGGTCGGCCTCCTGGAGGTGTGACCAGGCGGCGGCCCACCGGGCCAGGCCGGCGTGCACACGGGCCGCGAGCGCACTGTGGTCGCCCGGTGGCAGCAGGGACAGCGCGGTGCGCAGCTCCTGCTCGGTCTCCGGCCCCTGCCCGGCCAGGAAGTGCACCCGTGCCTGCTGCTCGTGGAGCTCGGCCCGCCGGCGCGGGTCCGCGGTGTCCGCCAGCGCCTGACCGAGCAGGCGCAGCGCCTCGTCGGGGTGACCGGTCAGGCTGGCGGCGTGCGCCGCGTGCTCGCGCAACATCACCAGGTCGAGGCCGTGGTCCCCACCGTGACCCTCCTCGGCCAGACGCACGGCCCGCTCGAAGCTGGCGTGCGCGTCGGCGAACGCGTACACCCGCTCGGCGTCGAAGCCCGCAGCCACGGACGCGGGAAGGGCGCGGCCCGGGTCGCCGCCCCGGTCCCAGTGCCGGGCCACCTCGCTGCTGGACCCGTCCTCGTCGAGGACCTCGGCCGCTGAGCGGTGCAGCCGCCGCCGTTCGGTCGGCAGCAGCGCGTCGTACACGACCTCGACGAAGGCCGGGTGCCGGAAGCCCACGGTCTCGTCGCGGCGCAGCGCGACCACGTGCTGCTCCAGCGCCGGCCGCAACCGGTCCTCGACCTCGACCTCGGGCAGGCCGGCCACCGCGGCCAGGACCGGCACCGGAACGGGACGGCCCAGCACCGCCGACGCGCGCAGGATCCGCTGGGTGTCCGCCGGCAGCCGGTCCACCCGGGAGCGGAGCAGGTCACGCAGGGTCCCCGGCAG
>JBIOYO010000521.1:0-3688 GCA_044870175.1 Nocardioidaceae bacterium
GCCGAGCGGAGCAGCTCGGCCCTCTCGCGCGGCGCGGTCGCGGCCCACTCCTCCTGGGCGGACACCGCCGCGTCGAGGGCCGCCGCGCCGTCCTCGACTCCTGCGTCGGCGACGGACACTAGGGTCTTCCCGGTGGCCGGGTCCTCGACGTCGAGCGTGGCGCCCGACGAGGCGTCGCGCCACTCCCCGCCGACGAAGAGGCCCTTGGGGACCCGGTCCAGGACTGTCCGCTCGGTGGTGCCGTCGCTCATGGGGCCAACCTACGCCCGGCGTACTGGAGCCGGCGAACCCCCGTGACCCCCGTGCTACTGGTCGCCCTCGAAGTCCTGCTCGAACGTCTCCGGGGTGGTCAGGTGGTCGATGTGGCGCAGCGGCCAGACGACCGCCCACACCTTGCCGACCACCCGGTCGACCGACACCGTGCCGTCGCCGGGCAGGTCTCGGTGGAACCGCGAGTCCTCGCTGTTGGACCGGTTGTCGCCCATCAGCCAGATCCGGCCCTTGGGCACCCGCACGGAGAACCCCCGGTCGGAGGGGGCGACACCGGGAGGCAGGTACGACGCCTCGTCCAGGGCCACCCCGTTGACGGTGACCCGGCCCTCGCTGTCGCAGCAGGCCACCTTGTCGCCGCCGACGCCGATCACCCGCTTCACGAGGTGCCCGCCGGAGGGGTAGAGGCCGACCGCCGCGAGAATCTTGCGCGGCCCCTGCGGCTCCTGCGTGTCCTGCAGCCAGCCGCCGGGGTCCTCGAAGACCACGACGTCGCCCCGATCGACCTCGCCGCCGCCCCAGTAGCTCACCTTCTGCACCACGATCCGGTCGTCCACCAGCAGCAGCGGCTCCATCGACTCCGACGGCACGAAGAACATCTGGACGAACCAGGTCTTGATCGCCAGCGACAGCAGCAGGGCCACCGCCAGGAGCAGGACCAGCTCCAGCCACCCGGGGATCGTCCGCTCCGGACCCGTCGACCGGTGCCGTGGCGCCGGCGGCGCCGTGTGCAGCCGGCCGTTGGCGGCCCGCTGCGCCGCCACCGCGGCGGACCGGTGCTTCGCCATGCGGGGACTGTAGCCGCCCGGCGGCAGGCACCCGGGTCCTCAGGCTGCCTGGCCGCGGTCCACCGAGGAACGGGCCATGGATTCCTCACCACGGCGGACGCGGCGGCCCTGGCCGGGAGACAATGCCGGGGGACGGCCCCGACCGGGCGCCGCCCAGACCTCCCGGCACCGACCTCCCCGCACCGACCTCCCAGGACCTGGAGCCCAGCACATGGCGCGTCCGACCGCACCCGCACCCCGGCCGGCCGTGCTGGTCGCGCTGGCGGCTGCCCTGGGCGCTGCCCTCTCGCTGAGCCTGGCCGGCTGCTCGGCGTCGGGTGACGGGGCCAGGGGCGCGGAGGCGCAGCCGAGTGTCGCGACGGTCACCTCGAGCGAGCCGTCGCCCGGCCCGGTCACGTCGAGCCCGAGCAGGAGCGCCAGCCCGAAGGTCGACCCGGCGGCGTACTCCGTGCCCGAGCCGGGACCGCTGACCCAGCGGCTGGTGTCGGCCGACATGCTGGTCACCAGCCAGGAGACCATCCCCGAGGCCGTGGCCGACCGGGTCCGCGCCGCGGCGGGGGTCCGGGAGGTGCTCTCGATGTCCTGGGCGTCGGTGCCCGTCGACGGGCGGACACTGTCGATCGTGGCCGCCGACCCCGCCGCGTTCCGGCGGTTCACCCCGCCAAGGGCGGCACGCGCGGGCGAGGTGTGGCGCCGGGTCGCCGCGGGCGACGTCGCCGTGGCGCAGATCGTCCCGCGGCAGCTGATCGGCGAGACCAACCTGATGAGCGTCGGCACCGCCGACGGCAGCCCGACGGTCCAGGTCGGCGCCTACACACCGCTGGTCCGGCACATCGAGGCCGTGGTCAACCCCAAGCGGGGCGCGACGATCGGGCTCTCCTCGCACAACGCGCTGCTGCTGTCCACCGGAGACACCCGCTCGGTCGCCGCCCGGGTCCGCGCGGCCCTCGGGTCGTCGGCCAGCCTCGAGGTGCTCGCGCCCGACTACCCCGAGCCCGAGCCTGGCGAGCAGGTGCAGAACGCCGTGCTCACCGCCGGCTCGGTCGCCGAGGCGGTCGGGTCGTTCACCTACGTGGAGGGATCCAACGGGACGATCGTCCCCGACCGGGCCTGGGTGGCGGAGTACATCCGGACCGAGACGGTGCCGATCCTCGGCTCGGTCACGTGCAACAAGGCGGTGCTGCCGCAGCTGCGCGCGGCGCTGACCGAGATCGTGCAGCGCGGGCTGGCCTCGTCGATCCACCGCGACGAGTACGCCGGCTGCTACTACCCCCGCTACATCGGCCGCAACCGGGCCAACGGGCTGTCGCTGCACTCCTGGGGGATCGCGCTGGACCTCAACGTCCCGGGCAACCAGCGGGGGACCGCCGGGGAGATGGACCGCAGGGTCGTGCTCATCTTCGAGAAGTGGGGCTTCGCCTGGGGCGGCTACTGGAACTACACCGACCCCATGCACTTCGAGATGGACGCCCTGGTCCGGCCCGGCTGACCGGGGCCACGTCCAGCCGCCGCCGGCCGCCCCGGCATACTCCGGACGCATGCGGTCACTCCAGGTCACCTCTCTGTCCGGCCCGGCGGGTGTCGAGGTCGTCGACGCCCCGGAGCCGACCGCCGGCGCGGGCGACGTGCTCATCGAGGTCCGCGCGCTCGGGATCAGCTGGCCGGACCTGCTGCAGAGCAGGGGCGAGTACCAGATCCGCCCCGACCTGCCCTTCCAGCTCGGCGTCGACCTCGCCGGTGACGTCCGAGCGGCCCCTGCGGGCTCCGGGTTTGCCCCGGGCGACCGGGTAGCGGCGGTGCTGCCGTACGGCGGGGGCGCCGACCTGGTCGCCGTACCCGTGGACGGCGTGTACCCGCTGGCCGGCCCGCTCGGCTACGAGCAGGGCGCCGCGATGCCGATGAACTACCTGACCGCCGAGTTCGCCCTGGCCCGCCGCGCCGCCCTGGTCCCGGGTGAGACGGTCCTGGTGCACGGTGCCGCCGGCGGCGTGGGCACGGCGTCGGTGCAGGTCGCCCGGGGTCTGGGCGCCCGCGTCATCGCCGTCGCCTCGACTGACGAGAAGCGCAGGCTCGCCGTCGACGCCGGCGCCGACCACGCGGTGCCGGTCGACGGCTTCCTCGCCGCGGTCAGGGACCTCACCGACGGTGAGGGGGTCGACGTGGTCGTGGACGTGGTCGGCGGAGACCTGGTCACGGACTCCCTTCGCGCGCTTCGCGCCGAGGGCCGGCTCCTGGTGGTCGGGTTCACCGGCGGCTCGATCCCCCAGGTGAAGGTCAACCGGCTGCTGCTGAACAACATCGACGTCCGCGGCGTCGGCTGGGGCGCCTTCGTGATGTCCCGGCCCGGCTACCGGCGCGGCCAGTGGGACCGGTTGATGCCGATGGTCTCCTCCGGCCTGGTCGACCCGCCGATCGGCCGGACCTACCCCGTCGAGCAGGCCCGCGAGGCACTGGAGGAGATGGCCGCCCGCCGCACGCTGGGCAAGACGGTGCTCACCTTCTGACTCCCTACTCCTGCGGTGGTTGAGCCCGCCTGCGGCGCTGGCCGAGACCGTGTCGAAACCGGGTGACCTCGCGTTGGTTGAGCCCGCCTGCGGCGCTAGCCGAGACCGTGTCGAAACCGGGTGACC
>JBIOYO010000522.1:0-2957 GCA_044870175.1 Nocardioidaceae bacterium
CCACCTCGTGCGCGGGCACCTCGGCCCAGCCCTCGCCGCGCAGCGCGTCCTCCACCTGCTGGCCGAGCCGGGCCAGGTCGTCCTCCGACACCGGCCGGCCCTTGCACGCCTTGCGCACGCCGGCCACGGCCTTGTCGCGGGTGAAGGGCTCGGTGGCGCCGGACCGCTTCAACACCGTGAGCTGCATCTGCTCGACGGTGCTGAACCGGCGACCGCACTCCGGGCAGGTCCGCCGCCGCCGGATCGCGGAGCCGTCGTCGCTGACGCGGCTGTCGAGGACACGGGAGTCGCCGTGGCGGCAGTACGGGCAGTGCATCCGCCTCTCCCTCCTCGTCCCGGAGCTGCTGCATCGTCGCTCCGTCATCCATCCATGGAGTCCAGCACCAGGCACCGACGGTTCTCGGCATCCGCGTGGACGCGCCGCACAGTGGGGAAGAGACTGTGCATGAGCTGGGGACAACCAGCCGCCATCTGTGTAGAGACCACCACAATCTGTGGAGAACTACAGCGGTGTAACTACTAGATGTAGTGGTAACCGTACGCCGCAGGAACCGGCGACGCAACCCCCTGGGGCCGGGCCCGTCGATCGCCGGCCTGGACACGAGAAACCGCAGGTCAGCGGCCTGGTCGGTGAGCGGGGGCCCGGCTCCGGCGGCGTGTCGTCCACCGAGCCGGGTCCGGAGCTGCGCCCAAGGGGTGGCGGTGTGGCCGATGGGCGCACCGACACGCCGAGTGGTCATGCAGGCGTCGGCCACAACGGCGGAGCCGTGCAGTGATCGGCCACTACCCCGCCGACCCCGGCAACGGGACCGGACCCGGGCGCGAGGCGGGGGGGCGCCGGCGGGTGAGGGCGTGGCGCGTGGCGGCTCGAACGACGCGGGCCACCTGTCGCGGGGCGACCAGGGACTCGGGCGGCTCGACCAGCTGCTGGACGCCGAGGAAGGCCCGGGCAAGGGCGGGGTCGTGCACACCGGCGCGGACCAGCGAGCGGACGTAGCTGTTGGCCAGGCGGGTGCGCAGGGGGACCGGGTACGGCGAGCCGGGCATCTCCAGGTCGCTGCCGACGGCGATCGACCACGGCGTCGCGATGTGGCGGGCGGCGCTGCGGTGGTACTCCGCGGACAGGCCCGCGGCAACGGCCGGGCGCGCGCGGGTCGCGGCGTCGAGGCACCGCGAGAGCTGGTCGGCCTGGAGCGCGGCCACGGACATGCCGTGGCCGAAGACCGGGTCGAAGCAGCACCAGGCGTCGCCCAGCACGAGCAGCCCCTCCGGAAGGGCGGTGCGCTCGTAGTAGCGGCGGCGGTTGGAGGGGAAGCGGTACGTCGCGGGCTCGGAGGTCGCCTCCGCCTGGTCCAGCACGTCGGAGATGGCAGGGCTGGCCAGCGAGCGGGCGTACGCCCGGAAGCCGTCCAGGTCCGTGGGCGGACGCCGGCCGTGCACGCCGGCCAGCGACACGACGCAGCTGCTGCCCTCCTCCTGGGCGAGCAGGACGCCGCCGCGTGGCAGCCGTGGGCTGCGGGTGACGACCAGGGCGAGCGCCCGGTCGATGTCGCGGCTGCCCAGCCGCCGGAACTCGCGGGTCGCATAGCACAGGTCGATGCGGTACTCCTCCTCGGCGGGTGCCGGGTATCCGCAGCGGGCCAGCCACTCGGGCAGGCGTGACCCCCGGCCGGACGCGTCGACCACGACGTCGGCGGGAAGGACCACGCACGGGTCGGCTGTGCCCGCGTCGGTCACCGACACGCCCGAGACGTGGCCGTCGGTCAGGACCAAGCCGAGCGCCGACGTGCAGCTGCGGATGTCGACGCCCGGCAGCGAGGCAACACGGGCTCGCAGCGCCCACTCCAGGAGCTGGCGGCTGGCGCCGAGGAAGAGCAGACCACTCTCCCCCGGCGCCAGTGACTGGGGGCCGGCATAGAAGCGGCTCCGGAGGCCGACGTCGCCGAGGTCGGCACCGTGCGCGACCAGGTCGGCGACGAGGCCGGGCACGAGCCGGTCGAGCACCGCCAGGCCTGCTGCCATCATGCCGTGGGCGTGCCGGCCCTGCGGGACGCCGCCGCGACGGTCGGGCCAGCCCGGCAAGGCGTCCCGGTCGACCACGACCACGTGGGAGACGTGGTCGGCCAGCGCCCGTGCGGCCAGCAGGCCGGCCACGCTGGCGCCGACCACCACCGCCCGCGGGATGACCCCGGGCGAGTGGGCCGGCGCCGGCTGGGTGGTCATGGCCGCGGGCCGGCCTCAGCCCACCGGCGCCAGGATGTCGCCGACGACACCCCTGACGTTCTCCAGCGAGACCGTGCGGAACGCCGGGTGGGCCACGTCGAGCCGCGCCACCTGGGCGGTGCCCTCGTCCGGGCTGGGGCAGTAGACCCGCTCGACGCCCCGCTGCCGCACGGTCACCGCTGGGACGTCGTTGACGTTGAAGCGGACCAGGAACTGGAAGCCGAGCCTCTCGCTGGCTGGCACCTTGACGATGGTGCAGTCGAACGTGGGCTTCTCGTCGATGTCGACCTTGACGATCCTGCGGCCGTGCGCCCAGAACGTCTGAAGCGAGCCGTCGTCCTTCTTCACGAACGGCGCGAAGATCATCGTGTCCGTGCCCTGGTCGCCGAGGTAGGCGTCGCTGCCGTCACCGGGCGCCCAGATGTTGACGTCGTCGCCGTAGTCGCCGACCAGCACGTCGCTGTTCGGCGTCTGGAAGCCCTCGGGACCGCCGACCATGATGTCGTCGCCGGTGCCGGCGAGGAGGGTGTCCCCACCGAGCCTCCCGATCAGCAGGTCGTCGTTGGCGCGCCCGAACAGCACGTCGGTGTTGTCCATGTGCTGCTTGGCGGTGACCCCGGGCGGCTGGATGAACGGGTTGTCGGCGTTGTCGTTGTCCCGGCCGACGGTGACGTCCTTGCCGGCGGTGCCGGGCTCGACCACGCCGGTCGCCGTCGCGAGCACCGCCCCGGTGG
>JBIOYO010000523.1:0-4435 GCA_044870175.1 Nocardioidaceae bacterium
GTGCCGGGCGGCATGATGGTCGTGCCCGGGATGCGGGTCACGCCCACCGTGGTGCCACGGGCCAGCCACGCCTCCTGGTACGGCCAGCCCAGCGCCAGCGCCTTGCGGACGTTGATGTCCTTCGACCACTTCGGGTCGCGCATGTTGATGTACACCTGCGCCGTGCACGGCGCCGCACCGGTGACCAGCACGCCGGCCTCGTCGGCCGCCCGGAGGTTGGGCTGGGTGATGTTCTGGTTGAGCACCCCGAACTCGCCGTCGCCGGAGTTGTTCAGGATCTGCTTCTCCGGGATGTTGGGGTCACCGTAGTCGGCCTTGATGACGTACTTGTCCGGGTACTGGGTGCGGGCCGGGTCGGAGGCGGGGTCCCAGTTGTCGTTGCGCACCAGGGTGAAGCCGTGACCGGGGTTGATGTCACCGTCCAGCTTGTACGGGCCGGTGGACACCGGGTGAAGCTGGTACTCGGTCGGGTCCTTGTCCTTCTGTGCGACCGGGATCGGCCCCATCGCCGGGAACGCTCCCCAGTACGGCAGGTCCGGGAACGGCTTGGCCATCTTCAAGGTGATGGTCTGGCCGTCCACCTCGGTGCACTCACACGACTTGCCCTTGTCGAGGTACGGGCCGCGGAAGGTGTCGCCGTTGAGGAAGTAGTCATGGGTGTACGACGCGCCCGTGGGGAAGGTGCCCTCGCCGAACGCGCCGAAGCTGCGCTCGATGCCGAAGACGATGTCGTCCATCGTGACGTCCGAGCCGTCCTCCCACTTGATCCCGTCGCGGATCGTGAACTTCCACTCGGTGAAGTCGTCGTTGGGCGTGCCCAGGTCGGTGGCCAGGTCGGGGACCAGGACCATGTCACCGTCGACGTACTTGTACTGGGTCAGCGACCGGGTCATCATCCCGGACAGGACCGATGTCGCCGCGGTGACGTACGCCTCCGTGGGGTCCATGGTCGTGGTCCCGGTCGTTGACATGACCGTGACCGTCCCGCCCTCGGTGGCGCCGTCGATCTCGACCGGGCCCTTCGCCGTCGGGTCCTTGCCTGAGCCGGCGGTGCCGGCGTTGCTGTTGTCGGAGTCGATGGAGCTGCCACCGTCGCCGTCACCTTCGTCGCTGCCGCCACCGCAGGCGGCGAGGGCCATCAGCCCTGCCACGGTCACGGCGGCCAGTGACCTCTTGAGTCGCATGAGGTCTTCCGTCCCCTTTCTGTTTCGGTGCTGCGGTCCGCGGTCGGCTTGTGCGCCTACCGGCGGGTCTTGGGATCGAACGCGTCGCGGATGGAGTCGCCGAGGAGGTTCAGCGCGAGCACGAGCGTGATCACGCCGAGCAGCGGCGGCCACAGCCACTGCGGGTAGTTCTCGAAGTCGCCGACCGCCCGGTCGATGGTCTGGCCCCAGGAGGGGCGGGCGGTCAGCCCGATGCCGAGGTAGGCCAGCCCCGCCTCCGCGGAGACGAACGCGGGCAGGCCGAGTGAGACCGAGACGATGATCGGCGCGGTGAGGTTCGGCAGGAGCTCCTTGAACAGGATCTGCCGGGTGGGCACGCCGATGACTCGCGCGGCCTGAACGAACTCCCGCTCCCGCAGCGACAGCACCTCCCCGCGGAGCAGCCGGGCCAGCGTCATCCAGCCCAGGAACGACAGCACCCCGATGATCGACCAGAACTGCGCCTTGTCGAGCGCCGCCTCGTCCTCGGCGAACCGGCCCACCACGATGGGGGCCAGCGTCAGCGCGCCGAGGATGAACGGGAAGGAGAGGAACACGTCGATGACGAAGGTGATCACCCGGTCCAGCCAGCCGGTGGCGAAGCCGGCGACGAGGCCCACCACGATGCCGATGACGGTGGTGATGACCGTGGCGATCGTCGCGACCTCGAGCGAGGTACGGCAGCCGTAGACCCACTCCGCGAGCAGGTCGTTGCCGGTGCCCGGCGCGACCCCCAGCGGCGCCTCCCACGAGAAGCCGTGGTCTGGCGGTCCGAACTTGCCGTAGCGGGTGATCGGGTCGATCACCTCCAGCCCGGGAGCCGCGCGGAGCTCCACGCCGAAGATCTTGCAGATCACGGGTGCGAAGATCGCGACCAGCACGAAGAAGAGCACGACCCCGAGGCAGAGCAGGGCGATCTTGTCGTGCCGCAGCCGCTCCAGTGCGATGCGTGCCGGTGACTTGCCGGCGACCTCCTTGGTCGCGGGGGAGTCCGGCGCGTGCGGCTCGTGGGGGTGGCTAACCCCCGCCTCGGTAGCCGGAATGCTCATCCACACCCCCTGGAGGCCGGTCCGATAGGTCGCGACTGCCCCGGGGCAGGCCGCGCCCACGGGGTCCGGGGACAGACTCTATGTGACCTGGAGCACCGAGACGATGCAGGATCAGTAACGATCTGGTCTCGCACGGCCGGTGTCCGACGTGAGCTGACCCGGGTCCTCTCAGCCCGACTTGTCCAGTTCTGGTCTCGCGTCGACACCTGCCTCACGGCGCTGCTCCGGCGTGATCGGGGCGGGTGCGCCGGTCAGCGGGTCGTAGCCCCCGCCGGTCTTCGGGAAGGCGATCACGTCCCGGATCGAGTCCGTCCCCGACAGCAGGGCACAGATCCGGTCCCACCCGAAGGCGATGCCCCCGTGCGGCGGAGCGCCGTACGCGAACGCCTCGAGGAGGAAGCCGAACTTCTCCTTCGCGTCGGCCTCGGACACGCCCATCACGGCGAAGACCCGCTCCTGCACCTCGCGACGGTGGATACGGATCGACCCGCCGCCGATCTCGTTGCCGTTGCAGACGATGTCGAAGGCGTAGGCCAGCGCGGACCCGGGGTCGGTGTCGAAGCTGTCCAGGGACTCCGCCTTGGGCGAGGTGAACGCGTGGTGCACGGCGGTCCAGGCGCCGCTGCCGACCGCGACGTCGCCCGCGGCGACCGCCTCGTCGGCGGGCTCGAACAGCGGTGCGTCGACGACCCAGACGAAGCTCCACGCGGACTCGTCGACCAGCCCGCAACGGCGCCCCACCTCCTGCCGTGCCGCGCCGAGCAGGGCCCGCGTGCTGCGCACCGGGCCGGCGGCGAAGAACACGCAGTCGCCCGGGTTCGCCCCCACGTGCGCCGCGAGACCGGCGCGCTCCGCGTCGGAGAGGTTCCTTGCGGTCGGGCCGCCCAGCTCCCCGTCGTCGCCGACCGTGACGTAGGCCAGGCCGCGCGCGCCGCGCTGCCGCGCCCAGTCCTGCCAGGCGTCGAGCTGGCGGCGCGACTGGGCGGCGCCCCCGGGCATCACCACCGCACCGACGTACGGCGCCTGGAACACCCGGAAGGCCGTGCCTGCGAAGAGCTCGGTGCAGTCGACCAGCTCCAGGTCGATGCGCAGGTCCGGCTTGTCCGAGCCGTACCTGGCCATCGACTCGGCATACGTGATCCGGTCGATCGGTGTCGGCAGCTCGTAGCCGACCAGCGTCCACACCGCGCGGAGCACTTCCTCCGACAGCGCGATGACGTCGTCTTGGTCGACGAAGGCCATCTCCACGTCGAGCTGGGTGAACTCGGGCTGCCGGTCGGCGCGGAAGTCCTCGTCGCGGTAGCAGCGGGCGATCTGGAAGTACCGCTCCAGTCCGCCGACCATCAGCAGCTGCTTGAACAGCTGGGGGCTCTGCGGCAAGGCGTACCAGCTGCCCGGCTTGAGCCGGGCGGGGACGACGAAGTCGCGGGCGCCCTCAGGGGTGGAGCGGGTCAGCGTCGGCGTCTCGACCTCGACGAAGTCCCGGTCCAGCAGCGCCTCTCGGGCCACGCGGTTGACCGCGGACCGCAGCCGCATCGCCTCCGCGGGCCCGGAGCGGCGCAGGTCGAGGTACCGGTGCGCCAGGCGCACCTCCTCCGCCAGCTCCACGTGCTCGTCGATGGGGAACGGGAGCGGCGCGGAGGGGTTGAGCACCTCGAGGTGCTCGGTGACCACCTCGACCTCGCCGGTCGGCAGGGCGTCGTTGGTGTTGCCGGCCGGCCGGGCGGCGACGGTGCCGGTGACGGCGACGCAGTACTCCGCGCGCAGCGCGTGGGCCACCGACTCGTCGCGGACCACCACCTGCACCACCCCGGAGGCGTCACGCAGGTCGAGGAACGCGACCCCGCCGTGGTCGCGGCGTCTGGCCACCCAGCCGGCCAGGATGACGGTGGTCCCGATGTCGGCGGCCCGCAGGCTGCCGGCGTCGTGGGTGCGGATCACTTCTGCTCCTCCCGGCCGGGCGATGCGTCGTCACTGCGGGGCTGTAGAGCCGAGGTGCTCCGGTCCCGCTGTTCACCGTTGCGGTCTCCGGTGGTCACCTGCTCGGCGGTGCGGTGAGCCGGCGGCTGCGTCCCCGAGTTCTCTGCCTCCTGGCCGGGCGATGCGTCTTCCTCAGGGGTCGCTGTGCTGGCGACGACGATTCTCGGGCGGAGGTCCGGCTCGGGTGGCATCCAGGACTCCGGG